>JAGNMU010000180.1 GCA_017991005.1 Gemmatimonadaceae bacterium
ATGCGCCCCGAGTAATCAACGAGATGCGCGGACTCGAGCTCTCCATCGCCTGGCGATATCTGCGCAGTCGTCGCGGATCGCGGCTGTTGTCGCTGATCAGCGTGATCGCGATCGGTGGAGTGCTCGTGGGCGTCAGTGCGCTGATTGTGATCATGGGCGTGATGAACGGCCTGCAGCGCGATCTGCGTGACAAGATTCTCGTTGCCAGTCCGGATCTCCGCGTGTTGCCGTACGGGACCGATATGCGCATGAGCGGCTGGGCCAGCGTTCGCGATGATGTCCTCAAGGTGAAGGGCGTGACGGCCGCGGCGCCGTTCGTCTCGACGCAGGGGCTCGTGCGCAACTTGGGCGGCACGTATCGCACGGGCGCGCAGGTGGTCGGCATCCTCCCCGAGGGGACGGCGGGCGTCGACGTGACGAGCATTCGCACCCATGCCATCCTTGGCGACTTCAGCTTTCGTCGCGCGGGGGTCTCCTTGCCCGGCGCGGTACTCGGCAAAATCCTGGCTTCGAATCTGAGTGCGTTTCCTGGCGACACCATCGTGTTGCTGGGCGAAGGCACGGCCGTGATGAACGAAGCCACCGGCACGGTCATCCCGCAGTTCGACAGTGTCGTCGTCTCAGGCGTGTTCGAGACCGGCATGTGGGAGTACGACAACGGCTATGTGTTCATCGACCTGCCGACGGCGCAGCGATTCGCCGCGCTCGGTTCCGACGTCACCGGCATCGAAGTTCGGACGGCGGATCGGTGGAAAGCCGCTGAAATCGCGGACACGATTCGTGCAAGCTTCGCGTCGCCCGTACGCGCGCTCGACTGGCAGGAACAGAATCAACAGTTGTTTCAGGCGCTCAAGCTCGAGAAGCTCGGCATGAGTGTGATTTTACTGCTGATCGTCATCGTCGCGGCGTTCAACATTGTCAGCACACTGACGATGGTGGTCGCGGACAAGACACGGGAGATTGGCATTCTCCGAGCCATGGGCATGCCCGCGCGGTCGATTCGGCGCATTTTCCTGCTGCAAGGCGTCGTCATCGGAGCCGTCGGGACAGGTGGTGGTCTGTTGCTTGGCCTCTTCGTGTCGCTGTTGCTCGAACGCTATCGACTCATCGCGCTCGATCCGTCGGTGTACTTCATCGATCACCTGCCGGTGTACACCGAGTTGGGCGACGTGCTACTGACCGTCGTGGCGAGTCTGGCGATTGCGGCGCTGGCAACGCTGTACCCGGCATCGCAAGCGGCGAAGCTGTATCCGGTGGAGGCGATCCGCCATGAATGAGTCGACGGAGCTGCGTTCCTCGGCGGCAACGGCCGATGACGCCGCGGCGTCAACGACTGACGAAGTCGTCCGCGCCGAGGGACTCGTCAAGGAGTTTCGCGGTGGCGATGGCGGGATCATTCGGGTGCTCGACGAAGTGTCGCTGACCGTCAAACGTGGCGAGATGGTCGCGATCATGGGATACAGCGGCGCCGGGAAGAGTACGCTGCTTCATGTCCTCGGTGCGCTCGAACGCCCGTCGGCCGGTCGGATCGCGTTGGGCGGTCAACCGATCGCCGCCCTGGCTGACGATGCGCTGGCGGCGCTCCGGAATCGCACCGTCGGCTTTGTATTTCAGTTCCATCATCTTCTGCGGGAATTCTCGGCGGTGGAGAACGTGATGATGCCGTTGCGCATTGCCGGCACTGCCGACGACGTGGCGCGCAAGCGGGCTGAGGAACTGCTCGATCGTGTCGGGTTGTCTGCGCGTCGACATCATCGTCCGTCGGAGCTGTCCGGGGGGGAGCAGCAACGCACGGCGGTCGCGCGCGCGCTGGCGGCTCGCCCCGCGCTCCTGCTTGCCGACGAGCCGAGCGGCAACCTGGATTTGCACAACGCCGAACGGCTGCATGACCTGTTTGCCGAATTGGCGCGCGACCTGTCACTGGGGTTGGTGGTGGTGACGCACAACTCGTCGCTGGCCGCACGAGCCGACCGTACGCTATTGTTGGAAGGTGGGAGTTTGCTCGATTCTGATGTTCGCCGGCCGGAGGCCTGATGCTCTGCGACAACTGCAAGGAACGGGATGCGGTTGTGCATCTGACGCGGATCGTGGACAACGCGGTCACGCAGTTGCATTTGTGCGAGAAGTGCGCGGCGGCCAAGGGTGTGGAAACCACGCTGGCGGTGCCGCAGCACCCGTTGGGTGACATTCTGCAGGCCGTGCAGGCACAGGCGGCGACGGCATCGGAGGATGCGGCGGCGTGTGCATTCTGTGGGGCGACGGCGCGGGATTTTCGCGCGACCGGGCGCTTGGGGTGCCCCCATTGTTATGACGCCATGGAACGGAGCCTGCGGGAGTTGTTGCGACGACTGCACGGCAGCTCCAAACACGTCGGCATCCAGTACGACATTCCCGTGGCGCACGTCCTGGAGAAACCGGATTCCGTGCACGATTTACGCGATCGGCTGCGGCGGGCGGTGGAAGCCGAGCAATTCGAGCTGGCCGCCGAGCTGCGCGACCGTTTGCGGGTGATCGAATGACGGCCCCGCGTTCGGGACTCGACCTGTCGCTGTTGCCCGACGGCGGCGTCCGCTGGCTGGATGCGTCAGGACCGCATGCCGACGTGGTGATTTCCACGCGCATGCGTCTGGCGCGAAACGTGTCGGGCTACGCGTTCACCGCGCGGGCGCGCGAGGGCGAGCGGCTGCGGATGCTGGCCCAGGTGCGGGACGCGCTGGGCGCGGTACCGTCCTTGAGCGGCAGCATGCTAGTCCGCCTGGACGACGTGGCCGCCGTCGACCGGCAGCTGTTGCACGAGCGGCACTTGATCAGCAAGGAGTTGGCCGGTCTGGATGCCCAGCACCCGCTGCGCAGCGGGGCGGCGGTGTTCCTTGGGGAGACGGTGGGCCTGCTGGTCAACGAGGAGGACCACCTGCGCCTGCAGGCGTTGCGCTCCGGTTTCGCCGTGCCGCAGGCTTTCGAGTCGGTGCAGCGACTGGACCGCGAACTCGGGGCGCAGGTCCCGTACGCCTACCACCGCGAGTTCGGCTTTCTCACCGCCTGCCCGACCAATGTGGGGACGGGTCTGCGGGCGTCGGTCCTGATCCATCTGCCCGGGCTGGTTCTGACCAAGGAAATCGGGAAGGTGCTGGCCGGGTTGCAGCAGATGGGGCTCACCTACCGCGGGTTGTATGGGGAGGGGAGCGAGGTGGTGGGCAATTTCTTTCAGCTATCGAACCAGACGACGCTTGGCCGTTCGGAGGAAGAGTTACAGGATCTGCTCATCCGCGTCGTGCGTCATGTGATCGAGCGCGAAGAGGAGGCCCGGCGTGTCTTGGTTCGGGACGCGGGCTATATTATCGAGGACAAGTTGTGGCGCGCCTACGGGACGCTGCGGTACGCCCGCAGTCTCACCTTCGACGAAGCCATGAACTATCTGAGCGGGGTACGCCTGGCGGTTGGTCTGAAACTGATCTCAGGGCTGAGTGTATATACTCTCAACAAGCTCCTGATTTTTGCTCAGTCGGCGCACCTGCAGCACCTGGAAGGCAAGTCGTTGACGGAAGCGGAGGCCAACCTGGCGCGCGCGCGGTACGTGCGGCAGGCGCTGGTGAGCGAAGTGGGCGGCGTCGAATGACCCGCCCCGACTAGGGCCCAGAGGGGACGATGAACGGCTACAACTTCACCGAGCGGGTGCGGAAGGTTCTGGCGATGGCGCGCGAGGAAGCGGCTCGACTCCACCACGAGTACGTGGGGACCGAGCACATTCTTCTGGGCCTCATTCGCGAGGGCGAGGGAGTTGCGGCCGCTGTGCTGCAAAATCTCAACGTCGATCTCGACGACGTCACGCAGAAGATTGAGGAGACGGTGAAGAAGGGGAAGGCGGCGCAAGCCACCGGCCCGGATTTGCCGTATACGTCACGCGCCAAGAAGGTGCTCGAACTCGCGATGGCCGAAGCCCGCGATTTGAGCCACAGCTACGTCGGCACGGAGCACCTCCTGCTTGGGTTGCTGCGGGAGGAGAAGGGCATTGCCGCGCAGGTGCTGACCGACGCCGGCGTCAATCTCGAAGCCGCGCGCGCTGAAACATTGCGCCTGCTCGGGACCGAGATGCCGCCGTCAGGCCCCACGGCACCCGCCGAGAAATCCGGCAGCGCGCCGCCCTCGGCAGCGCCGGCCAAGGGCGAGAAGAAATCCAAGACGCCGGCGCTCGATCATTTCTGCCGCGACCTGACGCAACTGGCCGCCGAAGGGCAGCTCGATCCGACAATCGGTCGCGCCAAGGAAATCGAACGCGTGATGGAAGTCCTGACGCGTCGCAAGAAGAACAATCCGGTGCTCATCGGCGAACCGGGTGTGGGCAAGACGGCCATCGTTGAGGGGCTGGCGCAGCTCATCGCGAACGGCGAGTGCCCGGAAAACCTGCGTGACAATCGCGTCCTGTCGCTCGACATGGCGGCGGTCATCGCGGGCACGAAGTATCGTGGCCAGTTCGAAGAGCGCCTCAAGGCGGTGATGAACGAGATCGCGCAGAACAAGCAGGTGATCCTGTTCATCGACGAATTGCATACGCTCGTTGGCGCAGGAGCCGCTGAAGGCGCCATCGACGCCAGCAACATGCTCAAGCCGGCGCTCGCGCGCGGTGAGCTGCAGTGCGTGGGCGCGTCGACGCTCAACGAGTATCGCAAGTACATCGAAAAAGATGGTGCGCTCGAACGTCGATTCCAGACGGTCGTGGTTGATCCGCCATCCATCGACGAAACCGTGCAGATTCTGCAGGGCTTGCGCAAGAAGTACGAGGATCACCACCGGGTGAATATCCCCGATGAGACGTTGCTGGCTGCCGCCAAACTGTCCGAGCGCTACATCACCGATCGCTTTCTGCCGGACAAGGCCATCGACGTGATCGATGAAGCGGGGGCTCGTGCCCGGCTCGCGGCGCAGGCACCACCGTCAGAAGTGGCAGCGCTCAAGGAGAAACTCGAGGGCATCAACGCCGAGAAGGAAGCGGCGGTGCGCGATCAGAATTTCGAACGGGCGGCGTCGCTGCGTGACAACGAGCGCGAAGTCCAGGCGGAAATCCGGCGTACGCAGGAAGAGTGGGAGCAGCGCCGTCAGTCGCACCGGCCCACGCTGGGCGAGGAAGAGATCGCGTTCATCGTCAGCCGGTGGACCGGTATCCCCGTCACGCGTCTGCAGGAAGCGGAGACGTCGCGTCTGTTGCGCATGGAAGACGAGATGCACTTGTCGGTGGTCGGTCAGGACGAAGCCATCAAGGCACTCGCCCGCTCCATCCGCCGCAGCCGGGCGGGGCTCAAGGATCCGCGACGCCCGATCGGCTCGTTCATCTTTTCGGGACCCACGGGCGTCGGCAAGACCGAGTTGGCGCGTTCACTCGCCAAGTTCCTGTTCGCCGACGCGTCGGCGCTGATTCGCGTGGATATGAGCGAGTACATGGAGAAGTTCTCCGTCTCCCGACTCATTGGCGCGCCGCCGGGCTACGTAGGGTACGAAGATTCTGGGACGTTAACCAAGGCAGTACGTCGCAAGCCGTACAGCGTGGTGCTGCTCGATGAAATCGAAAAGGCGCATCCGGATGTGTTCAACATCCTGCTGCAGGTGCTCGATGAGGGTCATCTCACGGACAACTACGGGCGCGTGATCGATTTCAAGAACACCGTGGTGATCATGACGTCCAACGTGGGCGCGAAGGATATTACCCGAGGCAAGTCGCTCGGCTTCGCCACCAACGATTCGCGCGGTGATTTCGAGCGGATTTCGGAGAAGGTCAAGGAAGAAATGGGTCGCGTGTTCAACCCGGAATTCCTCAACCGTCTCGACGACGTGATCGTGTTCCATCCGCTGGGCAAGGAGCACATTTCCCAGATCGTGTCCATCGTCTTTGCCGATGTGCAGAAGCGGCTGGCGGAGGAGGAGCTGACCATCAAGCTCACCGACGCGGCCACCGAGTTCCTGGTCGATCACGGGCACGACGAACATTTCGGCGCCCGGCCGCTCAAGCGGGCGATCCAGCGTTATATCGAGGATCCCCTGTCAGAGAAGATCCTGACGGCCGAGTTCTCGAAGGGCGACGAGATCGAGGTCGACGTGTCGGCCGTCGATAAGACGAAGCTCGAATTCCGCGTCCTGTCACCCACCCCACAGGCGTGACAACACCGACCGGAGGCGGCCGGACCCATCCGGGTCCGGCCGCTCGGCTTTTCGGTATATATTCCAAGGCTATGCAGAAGCACGTTTTTCGGAGGACGGCAACATCGGCCGTCGGAATGGTCGCGGCCGTGGTTTTGGCCACGGCCGGCTCGTCGCGCCCGTTGGCTGCGCAGGAAACAGCCGGGAAATGCACCGAGCCCGATTCAATCGTCGTGCGCGGCAACAGCCGCGTCGCCGATCAGAAGATCCGCACGGAAGCGGGGATCGCGCCGGGCACCACGCTGAACTTCCCGACCATCCAGCGCGCCATCAAGGCGCTGTATGCGCTCAACGAGTTCGATGATGTCGACGTCCGTTGCGATCTGCAGGTGGTCGCCGGTAAGTCGTTGATCATTCTCGCGGTGAAAGAGCGCGCGATTCTGGGCGACCTCACGGTGGTCGGCCCCAAGAACGTGTCTGCACGCAGCGTCCGGGAGAAAGTGGATCTTCTCATCGGCCGACCGATCGATCCGCTGCAGGTTGCCAAGGCGCGTGCACGCATCGACTCCACGTACGAGAGCGCCGGCTACTACCTCGCGCGCGTGACGATCGATTCGACGCCGATGGAGGATGGTCGGATTGGGTTGACGTATCGCGTGGACGAAGGGCGCCGGCTGGCCATCTCGGGGATCGACATCACCGGTAACAGCGCGGTGAAGGACGGCGCGATTGTGGGCGCGATGAAAACGCGCCCCGAGGGGTTCTGGTGGTTCCGCAAAGGCGAATACAACGACGACAAGTACGTCGGTGACCTGGGTGAGCGCATTCCCGCGCTGTACTCACGTCTGGGATTCGTCGACATGCGCATCACGAAAGACACCTTGATCGTCGATCGGGATCGCGGCAAAGGTCTGGTCGAAATCGGTGTCGAGGAAGGGCCACGCTACCGCATCGGTTCGTTCGAAGTGGCGGGCAACCGTCGATTCTCCACGGAAGAACTGCGCCGACTCTATCCCTTTGAAGGCAACGATCCGACGCTCTCGCAGCGCGTGAAGGGTTTGCTCAAGCGCGACATCGAAGCGCCGGAAGGCATTTTCGACCAGAAGAAATGGGATGATGCGGTCGAGAAGGTCAATACGCAGTATCGCAATTACGGCTATCTCTACGCACGCATCAATCCCGTGGTCGAGCGCAGCACCGGCGCCGATTCAGCGCCGGTGGTGAATTTGCGGTGGGAGATCGACGAACGAAATCCGGCGATTGTCAATCGCATCGAGATCGTCGGGAACGACTACACGTCAGACGACTGCATTCGGCGCCAGATCTACCTCGTGCCGGGCGGCGTGTTCAATCAGGACGTGCTCGTTCGGAGCTATCAAAGCATCAGCAATCTGAACTTCTTCGAGTCCCCGATGCCGTTTCCGGACTACCGTCCGATTAACGACGAGGGTGATGTCGATATTGTTTTCCGCGTGAAGGAGAAGCGCACGGGCAGCCTCAACTTCGGCGCGTCGATGGGTCAGGGTGGCGTGGGCTTTGGCGGATTCATCGGCGCCACGATGCCCAACCTGCTCGGTCGCTGCAAGAATGGGTCGATCAACTGGCAGTACGGGCGGTTCTACAACGACTTCACCGCCACGTACTCCGATCCGGCGCTGCGCGGTTCGCGGATCTCCGGTGCCATCAGTGCGTACCGCACGCAGTCGCGGTTTGTCATCGGCAACCTTGGCCAGAGCATTCGCACCGGTTCGCAGGTGCGCTTTGGCCTCCCGGTGCCCTGGTCGCTCTTTTCGACGGTTGCGGTGTCTTATAATGGTGAGTCCGCCACGTTCCAGTCGGGGACCATCACCAACGGCTGCAGCAAGAACTGTTTCCGGTCCAACGTTGGGCTCGAATACTCGTATGACACGCGGGTGGACATGCCGTTTGCCACGGCGGGCGCCTTGCGGTCGGTGACCATGGACTTCAGCGGCGGCCCCTTGGGCGGTACGG
>JAGNMU010000181.1 GCA_017991005.1 Gemmatimonadaceae bacterium
TGTCGGGCCCGAATGCCTCAGCGCCCGCGCCAATCCCGGCGCCGAGTCGCATAGACCGCGCACCGACCATCGATGGACGTGACGATGACGATGTGTGGCGTGCGATCCCCGTAATCTCGGACTTCCGACAGTTCGAACCAAGCGAGAATGGCGATCCTACGCTGCGCACCGAAGCGCGCATCGGCTACGATGCCAACAACCTGTATGTGCTCGTTCGCAGCTTTGATCCGCGGCCCGACAGTGTGCTCGCCGTGCTGCAGCGCCGGGACAATTTCCTGCTCTCCGACGACGTGGTGATCGGCATCGACTCGTACAACGACAAACGCACGGGATATCTCTTTCGCCTCACGCCCGCCGGATCGATGGCGGAAGGGTACATGTTCAACGATGGTGAGGAAGACTGGGGGTGGAACGCGGTGTGGCAGGGCGCCGCAAAGGTCGATTCGCTCGGCTGGGTAGCCGAGTACCGCATTCCGCTCAGCCAGCTCCGCTACGTGCCCAGCGGCGACAACACCTTCGGCATTGCCATCATTCGCCGCACCGTGCGCAGTGGCGAGCGCGTGTCGTGGCCGCTTATCCGTCGTTCCAAGACGGGTATGGTCAGCCAGTGGGGTGCAATGCCGGGCTTTCAGAAATTGTCGGCACCACGCCGAGTGGAGCTGATGCCGTACAATGTCGCCAAGTACGGCTACAAGCCGCGTGGTGACGGATCGGCGCGCAATGTGGCACAGACGCAGTTCGGCGCGGATCTCAAGGTGGGGCTCACGTCGAATGTCACACTTGATGGCGCCATCAACCCCGACTTCGGCCAGGTTGAAGCCGATCCGGGCGTGTTGAACCTGAGTGCGTTCGAACAGTTTTTTGCGGAGCGACGCCCCTTCTTTCTGGAAGGGAGCGGCATTTTCCGCTACGACATCGACTGCAATGATGGACAGTGCACCGGGCTGTTCTACTCGCGGCGCATCGGTCGTGCCCCGCAGCTGCGCAACAGCTTCGGCGACGCCGCATCCCCGCTGCAGACGTCCATTGATGGGGCGGCCAAGATTACCGGTCGTCTGGGCAATGGTCTCTCCATCGGATTGCTGGACGCCGTCACCGAGCGCGTGCAGGGTACGGAGTCCCGCACCATTGAACCACTTACCAACTATGGCGTGATGCGCCTGCAGCAGGATTTGCGCGGCGGCAACTCTGGCGTTGGCGTCATGGTCACCAATACCACGCGCCAGCTCGATGACTGGACGCGCGACGTGCTGCGCAGTGGCGCGCTGACGGGCGGGTTCGACATGCGCCATCGATTCTCCCAGAATCGCTTTCAACTTTCGGCACAGCTCGCCGGCAGTCGCGTGACCGGATCGGCCGCGGCGATCGCCCGCACCCAGCGCTCGAATGTCCATCTCTATCAGCGCGAGGATGCGTCGCATCTGGCCTTTGACAGTACCAAGACCTCACTGGCCGGCAGCATGGCGCAGATGTCGATCGACAAGCAGGGCGGCGGCATCACCCGATTCAGTACGAGCGCGTGGTACATCGCGCCAGGCTTCGAGATCAACGATCTCGGGTTCCGCACCCGCTCGGACGAGGCCGGAGCGTCCGCGTGGTTTGCACTGCGACCGATCAAGCCGTTCAGCATCTTTCGCCGCGGCCAGCTCAATTTCAACGCGTATTCGACGTACAACACGGGCGGCATGGCTATCGGCAATGGCGGCAACATCAACGCCAACGGCCAGTTCGTGAATTTCCTGAACGGCTACGCGGGGGTGGGCATCAACAACGTCACCGCTACGTATTCCGATCGGAATGCCCGTGGCGGACCAGCGATGTATCAGCCCCGCCGACTGCAGACGTGGTTCGGTATGGACGGCGACAGCCGGAAGGCGATTCAGCCCAGCATGAACTTCAACGGCGGCCGTCGCACCGATGGCCTTGGCAGCAACTGGAATGTCGGCGCCGGCGCGCGCGTGCGCGTGGGCGGCGCGCTCAACGGCAGCATCAACGTGAACTACGGCCGCAACATCGACGATCAGCAGTGGATCGACAATTTCGTGGACGGCACGGTCACGTCGTACACGTTTGCCCGACTGTTTCAGTCGACCAGCTCCGTGACCGTGCGACTCAACTACACGCTGACGCCCACGTTGAGTATCGAAAGCTACGTGCAGCCGTTTGTCAGCACGGTCGAATACACCAACTGGCGCGCGCTCGCCGATGGGCGCTCCAGCGATGTAAACCAGCGCTTCCGTCCGTATACCCTGCGCGGAGCACCCGAAGGATTCCGGTTTGGCCAGTTGCGCACCAATAACGTCGTGCGCTGGGAATACCGACCGGGCTCGGTGCTGTTCTTCGTCTTCTCACAGGGCCGCGATACGTACACCGGAGCTCCGACAGACTACGGCGTGCAGCCGGCGTTCGACGATGTGTGGGCGCAGCGTCCGCAGAATGTGTTTCTGGTGAAGACGAGTTATTGGTTTGGGCGGTAGTACGCGGTTACCTGCCACCTGACCCCTGGATCTGTTCCTCCTTCCGTTTGTCCTATCTGTTCGTGCGATCTCTCGCGACGACAGACCTGAGGAAGGACACAGGGAGGGAGGAACTGATCCAGGGGTCAGGGTGCAGTTGAACTGCCTGAGTGGAATTGGGCGATGCTCACCTCGGGGCCGCACGCCGCAGCATTCGCAGAATGGCCGAAATCACCGCCTCGGGCCGCTCTTCATGAATCATCGTTCCCGCCCGTGCGATCGTATCGACCCGAAAGTCCGCGATGGCATGGGTCATGAGAGCAATCTGCGCATCGGTCGGCGTGCTGGCCGAGCGTTTGTCGCCAACCAGCAATTGCACCGGTACGTGAATCTCGGCCAGATGCACTTTGACCGGTGTGGGTTCCTTCGCCTCGGCCATCGAACGAAGCGCCCGAAGCGCGACCGTCAGGTTCCGGTCGAATGGCTCGAGATACGCACGGAGCACGTTGTCGGTGCACCACGCCGCATCCGCGCTTTGCTCGCGAACGGCCGATCGGAAGCGACGGCGACCCAGTGCGCGCCCGAAGCGATTGTCGAGCACGGGAGCCAGCGCGAGCGCCAGATCCACGTTTCTCGAACCCTGCACATCGACGGGCCCGCCGGCGATTGAGATGACACCCAACACGCGAGACGGCGCCAACGCCGCCAGACGTAGTGCCGCAGTCGCACTCGTACCCTGCGCGACAATCAGCACCCGCTCGATCGCGAGCGTATCGATCACAGCGAGGAGTCGCTCCGATTGACGCGCCAGCGAATAGTCTGCGCCCGACGGCTTTCCCGACTCGCCCATACCTAGCAGGTCGACGACAGCAGTCGGGACCTGCTCACGCGTCAGTGCACCCGTCAGATGCCGCATCGCAAACGCCGAACCAATCGGACCGGGAAGCAGGACGACCATGGGTGTGGTCGCACTGCGCGGGGACGCCGGAACAGCCGCAAGCGGCCGTACGACAGACAGGGTCTCGCCGCGACCCACAGCGATGTGTCGCGTGGGCGCCGACGGCGAGGCCCGTCGGGTGAGTGGCAGACTATCACCAAGCGGCAAAGCAATGCATGCGCTCAAAGCGGCCGTGCGCATGCCGTTGGCGTGTCGGAGTACGCGTACGACGCGCGCGCGGCGCGATGTACGCATGGTGACGGACGCAATCACGGCAAAGGCGCATACGAAATCGATCGCGCCGAACGCCACCGCCGCAGTGAGGCCTTTGGGTCCTGACGTCCGGTGTGAGACATACCCCACGATCGCGCCCTGCGCGGCTGCCAACGCGCAGCACAGCGCGAGTCGCGTCCCCGCATGCCGCGGTTTTGAACGACGCGCGGAAACCGGGCGCTTCCGCCACTGCCACAGCAGACGGTCGCGGGCAATCACGCGCCACATGTACAGCGAGGCCAACGCAAATGCGACCGTCAGCCATAACTGCAGGGCATCGTGCAATGGCGCCTGCCCTCCCAAATGTGGCACCGGCGTGCGCAACACCGGCAGGATAGGCACCAGCCATCCGGAGTGATTGCCATGTGTGATCGCATCAAGCAGCACGTGCGACATGCCACCCACCCACGCTGAGCACGCAACCCCCACCCATTCGGCAGCGTGTCCGGCGTACGGACCACCGCCAGGTCGTGCATGCGAAGACACTCAATCTCCGCGAGATACGGGAGCAGCGTGGGCACCAACCACCGGGTCACGATCCACACCAGTGCCAGGGTCACCGGGACCGTAAACCACACTTGTGCGGATATCGTGTGGCTGAAGATCCAATCGTCGGTCATTCGCCCGATGAACTCGAAATCGGGAGCCATGCTGCCAATACACAGGGCTAAGCCGGAGAACCGGTGCGGCCAACGCATCTTGAGCGGTAGCACCAACGCCTGATGCGACAGGATGGTCGCGGGCACAGAACCTCGTGATTGCGGGAGAGATGACTTCAACCCGCGATGTAAGGTGCCTCACGATTGCGACGACTTGTTGACAAGCGGGGAACAATCAGATCACGCTTCCCGACGCGCAGAGCAGGTTACCTGACTCCTGTCGCGGTTCCTGCTTCCCTGTGCCCTTCGGTTTCATGCGACGTCGCGAGACGCGGCACCGGGTCAAGGACAAACGGGGGCAGGAACGGCGACAGGGGTCAGGAGGCAGGCAACTGCGTGCTTGGATTGACCAAGGCCATGCGCAGCGTTTCCGCCAACCACTGCTCGTACCGGTCGGCGGACCACCCCCCGTCGTGCACGAGCATCCGATACACCTCGCGACTCGTGTACATCCACATGATGCGCCGAGCATCCGCGAGCGTGAGATCCGGCTTCATGCGTCCGCTCCCGGCCAAGAGCTCGAGACGCTCGCGTTGCATGTCGTAGCGGGCGTCCTCGAATTCGCCCTCGATACGCCGCAGTGAGGCCGAGAAGCTCGATGCGCCGCGTAACAGCGCGGCCTCGTCACTCTCGCTCTCGTAGACCGCACGCGCGACCGTGGCGGTGCGCGCGATGGCCTCGACCGGATCCGTAACGCCGGCCAACGCCGCCTGTGCCGACTGGAATCGTGGACCGAAGAGGATCACCCGCATGATCGCGGAGAGGATCCCTTCCTTCGACTTGAACAGCGCATACACACTCGAACTGGCGACCCCCGCCGCCTCGGCGATCTCGGCGATCGTGACGCGGTCAATGCCGCGCGCCGCAAACAGCTCACGAGCCGCCGTGAGGACGGCCTGCTGCGTCGCCTCCGACCCGGCGGCGCGTTTTGATGAATCGTATTGGCGTCTGACTGGACGTTTCATATTCGATATAGTAAACTATAGCCAATATGAAGCGATTCTCAACCCCGTGTGGCGCGCTCCGATGACCTTTCAGGCCTACCTCGACAACATCAAAGCCAAAACCGGCAAGAGTGCCGCCGACTTTGAGCTCGGTCACGGGCACGCCATGGCCATCGTCGCGCTGCTCAAAGGCACCACGTCAGCAGGTGATCAGTAGTGTCCCGCGTCGCCTTCCTGGGCGCCGTCGCCGTGTTGCTCTGCCTCGCGGCGCTGCACGTGCTGAGTCCGGAGTTCGATCCGTCGTGGCGCATGGTCAGTGAATACGCCAACGGAAGTTACGGCTGGCTGTTGTCGCTGATGTTCGTCTGCTGGGCCGTAAGCACGTGGGCGCTCGCGGCGGCGCTCAAACCGTTCCTCCACTCGCGCGCCGGAACCATTGGCTGGATCGTCTTGCTCATTGCCGGCGTCGGCGAGATGCTCGCGGCCATCTTTGACATCAATCACTCGCTGCACGGACTCGCCGGGGCCCTTGGCATTCTGGGACTTCCGCTCGCCGCCATGCTGCTGGGCATCAGTCTCAGTCACCTCGCGACGTGGAAACCCATCCGGCCACTGGTACTGCTGCTCTCCAATCTGACGTGGCTGAGCGTCGTACTCATGGCGTTCGCCATGTTTCAGCTGTTCTCCCAGTTGTCCGCCATCGGGTACGATATGACCGCGCCGACCACGTCCACGTCGACACTACCGGACGAGGTGCACGCATTTGTGGGATGGGCCAATCGGTTCTTGATCGTGGCGTACTGCGCGTGGGCGATGGGGATGGCGTGGGGGGCGCGCAATAGATCTGCTTCCTGATTCCTGGATCAGTTCCTCCCCCCGTGTGTCCTTCGCCAACGTTCTGGGCGGGCAGCAGCGATCGAAAGCAGGACACACGGAAGGAGGAACTGATCCAGGAGTCAGGGCGCAGGAACGTCCATCATCAGAACACCTTGTGCGCCCCGCGCTCATCCCCGCGCTCTCCAGCCAGCATTCGCACGTAATGATCAGCCAGTGTCTCCCGACCAAATGACGGCGTCGCGTCCGCATCGTATCGCTGCGCCGCTGGGTCCCACACCAGCATCGACTCGCTGGCATAGTAGCGGCCGATCTTGGCCAGCTCCGCTTTTGCCCGGAGCGCGGGAACGAACCGCCCGGCTGCGGAGAGCGTGGCGATGATGACGTCCAACAAACCGACCGGCACGCGCTTGAAGCGCGGAGTTTTGCCGGTGAGTGCGAACAGCAGGTCGCCCTGCTGTCGCGGGGTCATCGCGTCGCCTGGACCGCCAATGGGCAACACCCGATTCTGTCGCGCCGGGTCGTCCACACAGGTGGCGATGAACTCCGCCAGATCATTATCGCTGATGGGCTTGCACGACGTGAGTGTGCCGTCGCCGAACAGCAAGAACGGCTTGCCCTGCTGCACTCGGGCAACCTGACCGGACAACGATTTGAAAAATGCGGTCGGACGAACGATCGACCACGTCAGTCCCGACGCCATCAGCTCCGCTTCAAACGCGAGCTTGGCCTGCTGAAATGCAAGCAGGGGCTTCTGCACGCAGATGGCAGACAACAAGACCATCTGCGTGACACCAACCGCACGTGCGGCCTCGAGCACATGACGATGCGCGAGATGATCGATGGCCCACGCGTCCGTTGGCTCGCCGGTTCGCGACGCCAGACACGAAACGACCGCGTCAAACGTCTCGCCGCGAAAACCGTCGCGCGCCACCGATGTCGCGTCGCGCACGTCACCGTCACGCGTTTCCACTGCGGGTGGAAGACGGCCGGCCGACCCGGGACGCACAAAGCAGACCACGGTATGTCCGTGACGCACAAGTGCGTGCACTGTCGCACGACCGATCGTTCCGGTCGCACCAAACATCAGAATTCGGGGAGGCAACATGGACGACGGGTCTGAGTTCACGGGTGAAAGATGTGCCAAGTCCGTCGAGCTGGGCAGTATGTGGCACCGTCGCCATTGCGTTCCATCGGCGGATGTGGAAGTTCTCTGGTCAGGAACCGCCCCTACCCTCCGGGAATCGTCATCATGCATCAGCGCCGTCGTGTTGTACTCGTTTCACCTCGAATTCTGATGCGCACGCTCGGCGCCGCTGCCGTGTGGGGTGCGATGGCTGGGGCGGGAGTGATGTGGAGCGCCGAAGCGTCGGCACAATCGGATCGTGCCACACGCGTCCCGACCGCGCGCACGGTAGCCGGTGTCGTTCGTGGCGCACTGCTCGAAACGGGGATCACACGATTTGCCGGTATCCCGTTCGCCGCGCCGCCGGTGCGCGAGCGGCGCTGGAAACCGCCGCAACCCGTCGCACGATGGGCCGGTGTTCGCGCGGCAGATCGATTTGGCCCCCAGTGCATGCAGGCGCGTGATTTCGCCGATATGGTCTTTCGCAACGATGGCACCAGCGAGGACTGCCTGTATCTCAACGTGTGGACGCCGGCGACGACACCGCCTAGCCGCATGCCGGTGCTGGTCTACTTCTACGGGGGCGGGTTCACGGCCGGGGACGGATCGGAACCGCGCTACGATGGCGAGAATGTGGCCCGGCGCGGCGTCGTGGTGGTGACGATGAGCTACCGGCTTGGCATCTTCGGTTCGTTCTCGCACCCCGAGCTATCAGCAGAGTCGACACCGCGCGCGTCGGGGAACTACGGGTTGATGGATCAGGCGGCGGCGCTCCGTTGGGTTCAGGCGAATGTCGCGTCATTTGGCGGCGATCCCGCGCGCGTCACCATCGCCGGCGAATCGGCGGGTTCCTTCTCGGTGTCGGCAC
>JAGNMU010000182.1 GCA_017991005.1 Gemmatimonadaceae bacterium
CGCACGCCGCGCGCAACGGGTACCACGCCATTGGTCTCAACTACCCGAACCAGGCGTCCATGGCCACCCTGTGTGCCGGACTCCCCTCCACGTGCTACGGCGACGCACGACTCGAGCTGCTGACGGGCCAACCCGTGTCGTCGGCGCTGTCAGTCGATCGCGCAAACAGCGTGGACAACCGCCTCATCAAGTTGTTGCGCTACATGCGCGCGACGGAAAGCGCCGGCAACTGGAGTCAGTTCCTCATCGGCGACACCGCGGTCGCGTGGAGCAAAGTCTCCATCGCCGGTCACTCGCAGGGGGGTGGCCAGGCGCTGTTCATCGCCCAACGCCATTTCGTCTATCGTGCCACCGCCTACGCCTCGTACGGCGACGGGCTTGGCACGGTCGCCAGTGTGGCGCCGTGGGTCACCCGACCGTACGCCACGCCGGTCACTCGGCTCTTTGGCCTGATCTCCACGTTCGACGAACTGGTGTCGCCGACGACGGCACTGGCGGTGTGGAGCGCGATCGGCATGGGCACTGCGCTGGTGGATGTCGATATCACGGCCGAACCGTATGGTCTCTCGCAGCGCTTCATTACGGCCTTTACGCCCGCCAATCGCACACTGGCGATCGGCCCCAACCACAATGTGGTCGTCGTCGATGCCAACACGCCGCGCTTCGGCTCGCAGGTGCCGGTATTCGGGACGGTCTGGCGAGCGCTCTCGTTTCCGCCGTAACGGTGTGGGGTATGACGGGAGGCGCGACTGGAGCCGAAAGCAGGGGTGGCAGGTCGGGTTAGCTTTGGGATGATGGGATTCCTACGGAGGGGCAGATGAAGAAGAAACACAGTGCGGTGCCGGACTTTTCTCGCGCAAAGCCGGTTCCTGGCGCAAAAACCGCGATTGCACGCGAAAAGGCGCATCAGCCGGACCCGCGCCAGCCGCAGAAGGCGCCAACGAAGTCCAAGAACGGCGGACGACGCGGGACGTAGCGCGGTCAGGGGTTGGCGTGGCCAAAGCGCTGGAGTCCCCACCACGAGATGTCGAACGCCGTCTCGCGGCCGGTCGCCATATCGGCCAGCATGTCACCGATCACGCTGGCGAACTTGAACCCGTGTCCTGAGCAGGGGCTCGCGACGATCACGGCGTCGTTCGCCGGATGTCGTCCCAGCACGAAATGCTCGTCGGGCGCGATCGTGTACATGCACACGGCGCTGTTACGCAGCGCGCCGTTGGCGTCGGGCATGTAGCGCTCGAGGATCGCGCGGACGCCCGCGACGTCCTCCTCCGCAACGTCGCGCGCGATGGTGTCCGGATCTACCATCGCGCCGTGATGATGCAACGCGACCTTGAGCCCGTCGCCCATATCCGGGAATCCGTACCACGCCGGCGCGTCCGGCGCATATTCGCCGATGAAGATGGGCAGTGCACCGGGGGCGAAGTGAGCCGGCGATCGGCGCGGCGAAAACCAGCACTGGACATTGCGCTGCACCACCAGCGGTAACGCCAGCTCCTGCACCAGCTCACGCGTCCAGGGGCCAACGGTGATCACCAATGACGCGGCGCGGTAGCGTCCGGCGGTGGTCACCACTTCAACGCCGCCGGGAATGTCGTTCCAGCCGAGCAGTGTTTCGCCCGTGTGCACCTCGGCGCCGTGGGCCTTCGCCACATTGAGTGCACTGGCGATGCACGTTTCCGGCGACAGAATGCCCGCACGTGGCTCCCACACGCCGATCATGTCCGCGGGTGGGCGAAAGGCCGGAAACCGCTGCGCGATGGTGTCCGCGCTCAGGATCTCATGCGGCAAGTGGTGGAGCTCCGCGCTCAGTCGTGCGCCCCGCACGAGCGCGCCATCCGGCGGCCCAAGCATCAGGCCTCCGGTCTGCCGAAAGAGCGTCGATCCACTGGCGGCCTCGAGGTCGGCCCACAGTCGGTACGCGTGCTGCACCAATGGCACGTAGCGTGGGTCTTCGAAATAGGCCTCGCGAATGATGCGCGAGTGCCCGTGCGACGAGCCCATGGCGTGCGGCGGTGTGAAGCGCTCGAGACCGAGCACGCGATGTCCACGCCGGGCCAACTGATAGGTGGTCAGGCTGCCCATGGCCCCCAGGCCAGCCACGATGACGTCGTATACGGTGGACATCCGGCAACGGTATCGCCGTGCAGCCACCGTCGCTACCGACCCGTCCGAGACCGTTTATCGCCGGTCGGTGTCGTTCTTGTATGTATGTATGGTTGTCCGGTATTTTCCTGATGCGGGGCGCGACCGCCGCGGCAACGTTGGTGTGTCGGCGACTGCGCCGACGAGACTCGCTGTTCCGGGGGTGTCCATGCGTGTCCGTGACATTATGACCACCAAGGTCTTCACCATTCGACCAGACAAGCATCTGCGGGCCGTCGAAGAGATCATGAAGTGGGCGCATATTCGTCATGTGCCGGTCATCGACGATCATGGGCGACTGGTCGGCATCGTCAGTCACCGCGACCTCATGGGCGCGGCCATCTCCTCGCTGCAGGTCCGCATTTCCGATGTCGAACGTGTGCAGCATCTGGCGGCAATCGAGGTGCGCCAGCTGATGCATCACCCAACCGCGACCATCGCTCCGGACGAGCGGGTCCAGCGAGCGGCGCATTTGATGCGCTCGCTCAAGGTCGGCTGCCTGCCAGTGCTCGAGGATCAGCACCTGGTCGGCATCGTCACGGAGGCCGACCTGCTGCACATCGTCGAGGAACTCCCGGACGCGGCACTCGCGCGCCCTGTGTCTCCGCTGCGAGAGCCGGTGAGAACAGCCTGAGCGCGAGGCGTTCGTGGAGTGCGCGGACGGACCGCGCTGTCCGCGAACGGCTTTGTCGCGGAGACGCAGAGGCGCAGAGGCTAGCTGTCGGACAGTGCGGAGCGGCGCGAACAGAGAACCACCTTATCGCAGAGACGCAGGGGGCGCAGAGGCCAGCTGTCGGACAATGCGGAGCCAATCCCAAGAGCATTTTTGGGGAACTGCCACTGCCTGTCCGACACGGGCCTCTGCGCCCCCTGCGTCTCCGCGATAAAGCAGTTGCAGTTGCAGTTGCAGTTGCAGTTGCCGTTGTCGTTGCCGTCAGCGGCCACCGACTAGTCGATGTAGCACGACGGTCTCGACGTCATCGACGTTGCGGGCGACCGCGAGCAGATAGTCCGCCCCGATCTCCAGCGGTTTGAAATTCGCCGGCAGCGTCACGTCGTTGAGCCACACACCATCGCGACTGAACACGCTCCACCTGCTCGGCACAAGCGGCATCGTATTCAACTGTCCGGCACGCGGCGCGTCGCGAAGGTCGGGCGTGCGCACCCACAGTCGCCCGGCGTC
Organism: Gemmatimonadaceae bacterium; assembly: GCA_017991005.1. Classification (GTDB taxonomy): domain Bacteria; phylum Gemmatimonadota; class Gemmatimonadetes; order Gemmatimonadales; family Gemmatimonadaceae; genus Gemmatimonas. The sequence continues at coordinate 3,329 of JAGNMU010000182.1, forward strand.
GTCGACGCGCAATTCGGAGAAGGCTGGCACGACCGATTCATAGGCATCATCACGCAGATCCTCGCGCTCGCGGTCCGCGTCGGCACCCGTCTTCTTGATCCACCGCTTGCCCCACTCGATCACGTACGCATCGATGTCACGGCGCGTGACAGGCGTGGGAGTCCATGCCCGCCGCACGATGCGTGTCAGGTGGCCGTCGCGGGTGTACTGTCGAATCGAATACTCCGTCCCGAGACCGACGAAGAACGCCGTGGCACTGTTCGCCGTCGCCAACGGTGCGGCAAACCAGGGCGGACTGGGATATTCGCCCATGACCATCGGACTGAGTGGCAGGTCGCCGAGTGCGCGACGAACGGCGCCCGAGCGATCGACCAGTGTGAAGGGCGCTGCGTGTACCCAACGTTCGCCACGCGTGCGTGGCGCCGGGTTGCCAATGCCTGCGAGCACGGTGGTGCCATCGCCAAATGCCGCGACGATCATGCTTGCGGGCGGACCCGCGCCGCGATGGTTCAGGTTCCAGAGGAACGCGCCTTTCCCGTCGAAGTACGCGGCGCGACCGAGTCCCGCGATCACCACCATGGTGTCACCCGCCAGTCGCGTCAGACCTTCCAGCGCGGGGAATTCGCCAGGACCTCCGCCCTTGCGTCCCAACACTTTGACGAAGCGCCCGCGCGCGTCGAAAAGCCGGAGCTCGGTGCTGCCACCATCGGCCACGACAATCGACTGATCGGCCAACCGCGCGGCCCCTCGCACGCGTGACAGCTCATGCGGCGTGCCCTCGCCCGTTCCGATCACCAGCATGGGTGACGGGTCCATGCGCAGGACGCGCGCACCAGTCAATGTCGGTGCCCGGCTCTCCACGATCCGGATACCAATGCTGTCGCGGATCACGGGTTGCTGCCCTTCCAGCCGTGCGAGCGAAAGACACATCGCCCCCGTCACGACCACACTCCATCGAATGCGCATGGGCTACTCCGATTGAGGTCCCTTCAAGACGCGCCAGAAATACCACTCCCGTGCGCGGGTCCACCCATTGTCGGCGGCGGCCGCATCACCCAGAACACAGGCCGACGTGTCCTCCGTGGCATCGCGAAAAAACTGATCCAGTTCCGCCAGCATTTCACGCGTCTCCGCTGTGGTCGGGCGCGAACGGATCCGCTGCGCAATTTCGTGACGCACCTTGAGCTCGGCGTCGAACGTGTGCGCCAGTGCATCGGTGTCCGGTGCAGGCGTGGGCGCCAGCGCGCGATGCTCCATGTCAGCCACGATGCGAGCCCACAGCGCGACCAGCGCGGGCAGCGAAATTCGATGCAGATTCGCCGACGTTTCGGTGTCGCGCACGAAGTGATTCTCAAGATGTGGTGAACAACCGATGCCACACCGTGAGACGAGTGCGCACCAATCTGCCCATTCCTGTCGGAATGATGCCGCGGCTACCCGGCGGCCGGAAGGGTCCGGTCACGCATGCGGCGCAAAGCCAACGGCCGATCGCTCGGTGTGTCGAACGATCGGCCGAAGGGCGTGCGTCGTGCACACGCGGTGTACGACGCCGCTACCGACGCCGAATGCCCCGCCACAGTGGCATACCGTTCGCATCCCGCAGCGCGAGCGTGTCAGGGCCTTTGACAATCGACGCGGCGAGAATCGTGGGTACGGTGGAGATCGCCACCTTCGAACCCGTGATCGTCACCTTGTCGCCTTTCACCAACGACACTTTCTGAGTGGTCAGATAAATCGTCGGGCCCAGATGAATCGGTAACGTCTCTTTGTCGGTCTTGAGTGTCGCATGCAGACCCGTTCCCTGAATGCCTGCCATCGACAACACGGTATCGACGGCGATGAGCGCGCCCTGCACCGTGGTGACCGTTGCCGGATCGTAGCGCGGCGCCCCTGCGGCACCCATACCGCCTGGTGGCTGGCCGGCGCGACCAACACCGGCGGGCGGCGTCTGCGCGCCCGCGCTGCCGACCGCGACCACACCTACGAGCGCCACCAGTGCGGCGCGGCGCAGGCCTGTAAGTTGAAACCTCATCTGTACCTCCTGTATGCTGACCGTGCAGCTGGTCGCTGACGATGTTCGACTGGCTGTGAGACCGTCGGCGACAACAGGAGAGTCGCACTGCCGACCGGCGCTGTCAGTCGGGGCAACCATGTGTACTGCACGGAATAACCTCACGCGGACCACCATCTCACGTATGCCAGTCTCGACCTTGTCCATCATCGCCATCCTGCTCGGTGGCGCGATGATCTCGCTGCAAGGACCGCTCAACGCCACGCTGGGCCGCGCCGTGGGCTCACCGGTGAACGCCGCGCTCATCTCGTTTCTGGTGGGCACGGTTGGACTGGCCGTCGTGGCCAGCCTGCAGCGAGTGGGAGTGAACGAGGACCTCGTGCGCGGACTCCCCTGGTGGGCGTGGATTGGCGGCCTCTGCGGCGCGGTCTTCGTCACGGCAGCGGCGTACGCAGCACCACGCATCGGTGTAGCCAGCATGCTCACTCTGGCGGTCGCGAGTCAGCTGCTCATGGCCGTCGTGCTCGATCAGGCGGGTGCGTTTGGTGTGCCGCAGCGTGACATCTCCGGCGGCCGTATCGCGGGTGTCGTGCTGGTGATTGTCGGTGCACTGCTGGTGCGAAAATTCTGAGCGCGCGGCGCGTAACGGCGGCGGCGCGCTAGGACGGCGACGCGCGAGGGCCAATGCGCGCCACGGCCGAGGCGCGCTAGGGTGGCGTGTTGCAGTACGACGAGCCGGTGCATGCAAGCGGCGTGAAGACCTCCGTCTCCAGCAGCCACTGGCCCTCCACGCGGCGCCATTTGGCCGTGTAGCTGCCCCGAGTCACCACGGCGCCGTCAGACTCACTCCATTGCCCCACCCACGCGCCGCGTTCCTCGGCCATCTGCCACGGGGCGTAGACGCGCACGGTCTGCGGGGTGCGCACGTAGCGCACATCCGGATGTGCCGTGAACTGCGCCCGCCATTGTGCGGCGACCCCGTCTCGTCCGTTCGTATGGGCATTGCGGGAGCTCACCGCGTGGTACGAGGGCGATACCAGCGAGATCAGCGTAAGCGTGTCGCGAGCGCTGATGGCGGCATTCGACCGTGCCCGTGCGGCACGAACAGCCGACTCACTGGCTGACACGCGACCCGCTGGCTGCGTGAACGCCGTGGTGCCGAGCGCGGACAACATCACGCCAACGCCGCTGAGCAGCAGACCAAGGCGTCGCCGCGCGCGCGAGTGGCCCCGGCACGCTCGTTTCGTCAGCGCGTGAGTCACCAACCCCTCCGTGTAGTCTGCACAGTAAGCGGACTAGCGAAGCGCAGACAACGCAAGCGCACCGCTGCTCTGGTTCACACCCGTCAGTACGCGGCGAAGATATCCGGCTTGCCCCAAATGATGCGCCAGATGATTGCTGAGGTGCAGGAGAAACAGCCCGGTGGGAATCCACACGCCATTGAGCTGTTCCGGGTATTGGGCGTCAAGCGCGGCATCGTCGAGCGTCGGCAACACGGTCTGCACCACCGCACTCGCGCGCGCCAGCTCGGCCAAGACGTCATCGCGCGGCACATCGCGCGCACTGAATTCCCGCGGACGATCACGCTCGTACGACGAACCGCCGAGCACCCGCCCAATGTAATGCTGCAGATTGCCGGACACATGCAGCGCCAATGTCCCTGCGGCGTTGGTCACGCCGGGAACGGTCTGCCAGAGCTGCGCCTCGTGTGGAAACAACTGCAACTCGTCTCCGAATGCGCGCAGTTCACGCGCAAAGAGTTGCTGAAGCCATGGCATCGTGGTGGTCATGTGCTACAACTAAACACGCGGTGACGGCCGACTTCAACGCCCTGCGCTTCTGAGCCGTCCTATTTGGAGTCCACACCCTGCCCGCCGTCTGCAGATCACCTCCGGCATGTCACCGTCCGCGCCACCACGACATCGCGGTTTCTTCGGTCGAGCATGGGTGCCGGAAACGCTCACGTTCTTCGCCGTGTTGTGGCAGGAATCGATCCGCCTCGAGCTGCGCACCGCACATCGGGTACTGCCGATCACGCCCGGCCTGACGCAGTGGTACTACTTCCAGTTCGGCGATTTCGTCAACGGGTACATCAATGCGTTCATTGTCGATGGCTTGACGGAGTTCATCAGGCGTCGGCGCGCCAGCGGCGTCTTGCCGCCTGACCGGGCACGGGTGCAGCAGGTGTTGATCGCCAGCCTGCTTTCGATCATCAGCATTCTGGTGGTCGAAATCGGTCCGTCGTCGCTCAATCGCGCCGACCTCGCGGACATACCGGCTGGCGTCGCCGGTTCCCTGCTGTACCTTGGCGTACGCGTCGCCGCGTTGCGTTGGCAGCACGGGGCGCCTGCCTCGCCCACCAACGCCGGCGGTACCTGAGTCGGCCCTTCCCCCGCGGAGTTCGCTCGTGAAGCATCGCGTGTTTGCCGCGGTCGGCCTTGTCGGTGCTGTGGCGCTCCCTCAAACGATCGAGCAGACCGCGCACGGTCACCGTCCGGCCGCTCGATTGGTCGCCGCGTTCGACGGACTCGGCGCAGGCTTCGACGGCCCGCACGGGAACGCCGCCACGCGCAATCCGTCCGACAACAGTCTCGCCGTCGGACGCGATCATATCATGCAGACGGTGAACTCGAGGCTCGCCATCTTCACCAAGAAGGGCGCACTCTTCGATACCACCGGTCGTGTGCTCTATGGCTCCGTCCCCACCAACACGGTCTTTCGCGGCTTCGGCGGCCCCTGCGAACTGCGCAACAACG
>JAGNMU010000183.1 GCA_017991005.1 Gemmatimonadaceae bacterium
GGGGTGGCGACATCCGGGGCCCCTCCAGGGGTGAGCATTGCCTGCTCACCGCCGCGCGGCGTTTCTGGGTTGTGTTGATGCTGGACGGGTTCCGCGATCGGCCTCACGCGCAGCGCGAGGGGGAGGGCGGCGCGGGCAAGTTAGCGAGACGCCCCGCTGACGCAAAGCGCCAGCGCACGACCCAGTGGTCAGGCCGTTGGCAGCGAGCGGGTTTGTACGGTCGTGACGGATGCGAGCCCCATGCCGATGGGCTCGAGGGCACGCTGCACGGCGGCCGCAAACGCCTCACCGTCAAAGGGCCCTTCAACCTCCACGTCGGCACCCGCCATCGTCACGGACGCCGAGACGATCCCTGGAACCGCACCAAGCGCGGTGTGAGCCGCGCGGGCGGCGTGGACCGCGACCAGACCGTGCAGCGCGAGGTGAAGCATGCGCCGCGTCTGCGGCGGCGGGATCTCTGGGGTCATCGGTCCGGGTTTTTGCGCGACTGCCCTGCAGCGATTCCCCGCAGGCGGTCATGTTTAAGTGCTGTCGGTGCAGAGTCAAGGCGTCGCACGGCCGTCATCGTGCCGTCCTCACGCAGTCGCCACGCGCTCGCCACGTAGTGTCCACGTAGTCTGACCCTTCTGCCTCTCTCGCATGTCTCGCGTTGCGTTTCTCGGCCTTGGGGCCATCGGCACGCCCATGGCGCGTCATCTTGCCATTCCTGCGCACGATCTCGTGGTGTGGAATCGGACCCGGGCGCGCAGTGACGCATTCGTGACATCGACACCCGCGCGCATCGCCGCATCCCCGGCCGAGGCCGCCGCCGGGCGCGATATCGTCATCACGTGCCTGCCGGTCTCTCGCGACGTCGAGGGGCTGCTCGACGGGCCCGATGGACTGCTCGCGACGATGCCCGCCGGTTCGGTGTTGGTGGACTGCACGTCTGGCGATCCGGCCACCTCGCGGCGCATGGCGGCACGCCTCGCCGAACGCGGCATCGGCTTTCTCGACGCTCCGGTCTCCGGTGGCGTCAGCGGTGCGGAGCAGGCCGCACTGACCGTGATGGTGGGCGGCGACGCCGCGGTGCTCGAACGCGTGCGTCCGGTATTGGCGTGTTTCGGCAAACGCATCGTGCACTGCGGCGTGGTCGGCACCGGCGACGCACTCAAGGCGGTCAACAACGCGCTGCTGGCGATGCACATCTGGGGAACGGCCGAGGGGCTTGTGGCGCTTGAAAAAGCGGGCGTGCGTGCCGATGTGGCGCTCGACGTCATCAATGCCTCCAGTGGCCGCTCCAATGCCAGCATGAACCTGTTTCCCGAGCGGGTCGTGACCCGCGCCTTCCCGCGCACGTTCCGACTGGCGCTGCTCGACAAAGACGTCGGCATCGCGGCAGATCTGGCGCGCGAACAGCGTGTCCCGTCGCCACTGCTGCAAATGACGGCCGAGCTGTTCCGCATCGCACACGATGAGTTGGGAGAGGCTGCCGATCATGTCGAGGCCGTGCGTGTCGTCGAGCGTCTGGGCGGCGCCATGGTAGGTGGAACGCACGGAGGTGCCGCGTGACCGCGACCTCACATGCGAACGCGACCGTGCACGCGTCGGCACGCGTGGCAACGCCCGACGTCATTCGGGCGCAGTTCCCGGCGCTCGCGCGTCATGAAGGGCACTACCCGGTGGCCTACTTCGACGGACCCGGCGGCACGCAGGTGCCGCGCCGTGTGGCCGACGCCATGACCGACTATCTGTTGCATCACAACGCCAATACGCACTGGGTCTATCCCACCAGCGCGGAGACCGACGCGCTGCTGATGAATGCGCGTGAAGTCCTCGCCGACTTCCTCGGCGCCAGCGCCGGCGAAATTTCGTTCGGCGCGAACATGACCACGATCCTCTTTCACATCGCCCGTGCCATCGGGCGCGCGCTGCAGCCGGGTGACGAGATCATCGTCACGGAATTGGATCATCATGCGAACATCGCCCCGTGGCAGGCGCTCGCACGCGAGCGCGGCGCCGTACTGCGGTGGGTGCCGATCGATCTGACGACGTATCGACACGAAGCCGGGGCCTTTGAACGACTACTTTCCCCGCGCACGAAGGTGGTCGCCGTCGGTGCCGCCTCCAATATCCTGGGCACCGTGAGTGATGTGCAGGCGATAGTCGCACGCGCGCGCGACGTCGGGGCCATCACCGTCGTCGATGCGGTGCACTACGCGCCACACCTGTTGGTGAATGCGCGCGACATCGGCGCCGATTTCATCTTGTGCAGTGCCTACAAGTTCTATGGCCCGCACATCGGTATCTGTTTTGGACGTCATGAGGCCACGGCGGCACTGGATCTGCCGCGCCTCGAACCGGCTCCGGACTACGTCCCGGAATGCCTCGAAACAGGCACGCAGAATCACGAAGGCATCGTGGGCGCGGCGGCAGCGGTCGAGTTCCTGGCCTCACTGGCCCCCGATGCGGGCGACCGACGTGCACGTCTTGCTGTGGCAATGCAGGGATTGCATGAACGTGGTGAAGAACTGTTCGGCATACTCTGGCATGGGCTCGCCGCGATCGATGGCGTGACGGTGTATGGTCCGCCTCCCGGCACCGCACGGACCGCCACCGTCTCCTTTCGCGTGCGGAATCGCACGTCGGAACAGGTGGCGCGTGCGCTGGCGCCGCTCGGGATTTACGTGTCCAATGGTGACTTCTACGCGACGACCGTCGCGCAACGGTTGGGTGTGGCCGACGAAGGACTGGTCCGTGCCGGATGCGCCTGCTACACCACGCAGGATGAAGTCGAGCGATTGGTGGCCGGCGTGCGCGATCTGGTAGCGGGGGCTCTCTGACACGCGGCGATCTTCCGCGTCGTGAGCCGCCACGTGGTGCGCGGCGCACCGTGCGACGCGTGGCGTCCACGGTGGCGCTGGGCGCCGTGACCTGGGGCTGCGCCGGCACCGAAAAAACGGCGTCACCGCCGGCGGCAGAGTTCCTGCTGGCCGCCGGCGACTCGACGTACTGGGTGCGCAGCAACGACGAAGGCATGCGCCTCCGCAGTGCGCCCATCCTGCTCACCCAAGTCGAGGGCCGCTTCTACGAGGTCTTCATCGGCGAAGACGGTGTCGACTACGAGGACGCGGCGTTTGGTGTGGCGCGCATCTATGCTCGCGATGTCACACAGCGCGACTCCATGACGCTGTTCGACGATGGCAGCGTCATGCGAGAAGCCGAAGCCTGGAAGCGTCGGCATCCGGCCGAGACGCCAGTCGATCCGGAGAGTGATCAACTGCCGACTGATCCCGCGACCATCGTGACCGAGGAAATTGAAATTCTCGACGTGCACGGTCCATGGGTCACGTTCAATCATCTGCTCGACGTGGATGTGGCAGATCGCGAGCCACATCGGCACGGCGGGCGTCGCTACGTGGTGGATGTGCGCACCGGTGCGCGCGCCAGTCTGGCTGCACTGTTCGGCGAGGCCGAAGCGCGCCGATTGATTGGAGAAGGGCGTCGTACCTTTTTGCAGTTGACCGACTCCATTCGAAATGCGGGCGACGACCGGGCTGAGCTCGCACGGGAGACGCTCGACAGTTTCAAGTTCGATTCGTCCAGCTTTGGCCTCACCGATATCGCGCGCGCGCCGGCTGTGGCGTTCATGGTGCCGGGCAACGGGGTGGACGGGGAAGCGCTGGCACTCAACCTCCCACCCATCGCTGCCGCACCGCCCGCCTGGTGGAGTGGTGTACAAGCCACCCTGCCCGCGTGGGCGCCCGACTCGAGTCTCGTGAAGTGGTCGCGTGGGTCCTACGCGATTGTCGCGCGTCCGACGCCCGACGGCGAGTCGTTGGCCTTGTCGCTGGCGACAGACGCTGAGGCCACCGGCGCGCGCCAGCCTGCAGAAAAAGGGAGCCGTGTGAAAGAATGGCCAATCGCAACGGTCCCCGCGCCAGCGTACCAATTGATTCCGCTCGACGCGCCGCGTGTCTCGGCTGCGATGCACGATGCGCTTGCGCGGGCCTTCGACGTGTCGGCCGCGCTTGATGGCGTGGTCAAGGCCGCACGTGCCATACCCCCCAGCGCGCATCGCGCGCGCCCGCGCCTCGTCCACGTCCGCCGCTCTCATGACTGATCGTCTGTCTCGCACTGTTGCTTCGTCGCGCCATGAATCGAGCGAATTGATCATGCCGCAGGACGCCAACATCCTCGGACACGTCTTTGGTGGCGCCATCATGGCGATGGTCGACAAGACGGCCGCCGTGGCCGCGTTTCGTCACGCGCGCACCAACTGCGTGACCGCATCCATCGACCGGGTGGATTTCCGCGAGCCCATTCACGTGGGCGAACTGGTGGTGTGCAAGGCGTCGGTGAACTTCGTGGGGACGACGTCGATGGAAATCGGCGTGCGCGTGGAAGCTGAAGACCTGATCTCCGGCATTCGGCGCCACACGAACACCTGTTATCTCACCTTCGTCGCCATCGATCGGAACGGACGGCCTGTTCCCGTGCCGTTGGTGCTGCCAGAGTCAGACGAGGAGCATCGGCGGTATGCCGCTGCGCAGGCGCGTCGTCGACGTCGCATGGAAGAGCGGCAATCCGAAGCGCGCGTCACCGAAGAGCTCGAGCGACGGCCATGACGCCGGAGGGAGCGCCCGCAGTCGCGCCTCCCGACGCATTCGCAGCGCTCCGCGTTCCGAACTTCCGCAAGTACATCATTGCCCTCTTCACGCTGACGCTCGGGATCCAGATTCAGGGCACAGTGGTCGGCTGGCAGATCTATGATCTCACTCGTGATCCGCTCGCGTTGGGTTTGGTCGGACTCGCCGAGGCGCTTCCCGCCATCAGTCTCTCACTATTGGCCGGGCATGTAGCGGACTCGCACGATCGCCGACGCATTGCCCTCGGTGCGATGCTAATGCTGGTCATCTGTTCCATCGCACTCTGGCGACTCGCGACGCCACAGCCATTGGGCACGGCGATGGATGTCACGCTGCGCGTACGCGCGATCTATGCCGTGATCGTCGTCAGTGGCGTCGCGCGTGCCTTTCTGCAGCCGTCGCGTCAGGCACTCAGTGCCGAGCTGGTTCCGCGACACCTGTTCAGCAATTCGATCACGTGGCGCAGTGGCAGTTGGCAGATGGCGGCGGTGCTTGGCCCCGCGCTTGGCGGAATCTTGTACGCCGTCGGGGGCACAGAACTGGGCTACGCCGTCGACGCCGCCCTGATGTGTGTCGCCGTGCTCGTGCTGCTCAACGTCCACCATCGGTCACCGGTGCGTGAAGCGAGCGATGAACCGATCTTGTCGTCGATCACCGGTGGACTGCGATTCGTGTTCGCCGAGCCGATTCTGCTCAGCGCGCTGACGCTCGATCTGTTCTCGGTGCTCTTTGGCGGCGCCACGGCACTGTTGCCCGTGTTCGCCGCCGAGATCCTGCACGCGGGTCCGGGGGCGCTGGGGATGCTGCGAGCGGCTCCGGCGGCCGGCGCCGTCATGTCGAGTGTGCTGCTCACACGTTGGCCGCCCTTCGCGCGCACCGGACCCAACCTGCTGTTCGCTGTGGCAGGGTTTGGCGTCTGCATGGTTCTGTTCGGCTTCAGCACCAGTCTCGCATTGTCCGTCGGCATTTTGTTTTTTGCCGGGGCATTCGACATGGTGAGTGTGGTCATTCGTTCACTCATGCTGCAATCCCGTACGCCGGAGGCGCTCCTGGGGCGCGTGTCGGCGGTCAATCAGATCTTCATCGGCTCATCCAATGAAATCGGCGCGTTCGAGTCGGGACTTACGGCGCGCTGGTGGGGGGCGGTGACCAGCGTGGTGGTGGGCGGATTTGCCACCCTCGCCGTGGTCGCCACCGTGGCATGGCGCGTCCCGAAACTCCGAGCGCTTCGGCAGATCAGATCCGAGCGAATCTGATTGCCGTGGTCACACGTCCGACGGGTGTTCAGTAACGTCGGCGAGCTCTTCGGTGAGCGGCAGCTCGATCTCTGTACCGTCTCGCGCCACGGAGGACTTTGCGAAGACCCGACGCGCCTCACGCTCCAGCTCCTTGGCATCATTGGAGTACCGCGCCGAGATGTGCGTGAGCACCAGTCGTCGCGCGCCGGCACGTTTGGCGACCTCGGCCGCTTCACTCGCCGTGCTGTGCCCCGTCTCCAATGCTCGCGCGGCTTCTTCATCACTGAAGGTGGCCTCGTGAATCAGGAGGTCGGCGTCCTGCGCAGCCAGTATGGTCCCGGCGCAGGGGCGCGTATCGCCGGTTACCACGATGCGCCGGCCCCGACGTGGTGCGCCAACCAATTCCGCTGGTTTCACCACGCGCCCGTCATCCAACGTGATCGGCTGCCCTTTGTGGATGCGGCCCCACAGCGGACCTTCGGGGATCCCCATTGCCCGAGCGAGGTCGGGATTGAAGCGGCCGAGCCGGTCCTCCTCCTTTAGAGCGATGCCGATGCAGGACGTTTGGCGGTGGTCGACTTCAAAGGTCTCAATCCGGTAATCCGTTCGATTGATGGTCGAATTTGGTTCAACTTCGGTAATTGTGACCGGAAATGTGGTGCGGTCGCCACCCAGGCTGATGCATGCACGCAACGTTCTAGCTGAGCCAGGCGGTCCCCAGAGGCGCAATGGATCAGTTCGCCCCTGAAGCTGAAGTGTGCGAATGATTCCAGTCAGACCCAGGATATGGTCCGCGTGCATGTGGGTGAAGAACAGGTCGGCAAAGGCAAAGGACACGCCGTAGCGCATCATTTGCCGTTGAGTCCCCTCGCCGCAATCGATGAGGATGGTTTCTCCCTCCCGAATGATGGCAAGCGAACTCACCCCCCGTTCAATGGTGGGGCGGGAGGCGGCGGTGCCCAGAAAGCGGACGAGGAGTGGCATCGGGGCAATATAGACACGGCGGTCTTTGCCGCGGCCCAACCTTTGCTTCTGGTAAGTCCGGACGTAAGAAGATCACAATTTCAGTCCCTCCCGACGCCAGCGGTCCAAGGCTTGCATACGGAGGGCCTACGAGGGCGTGTTGTGCCGGGAGCGAAACAGTAGAATGTTCTCAATCCTGTCCACCTCACACTGTGTAGCTGAACTTCCGGACGCCGGGGGGCATATGACCGGAAAAAGCCGACGCGGGTTCGCGTCAATGGATCCAGCACGACAGAAGGAGATCGCCAGTAAGGGAGGCCGTGCCGCTCATGAAAAGGGTACGGCGCACGAGTGGTCTTCTGGCGAAGCGCGTGATGCGGGACGAAAGGGCGGCGTGACCGTCTCTCGGGACCGTGCACACATGGCGGCCATTGGCCGGGAAGGCGGTGAGTCGCGCAGTGCGGCCGCACGACAGGCGCGTCAGCGTGTGTCGACGGAACGCGAAGTGCCGATGTCGATCAGTCGCGATGGGTTGGACTCGGTGCGCACGGACATTCGTCCGATCGAACGTGCGCGTCCGAACGTCCAGCGCGCGGATGACCGGACTGACGGCGCGTCGTCAACGCGATAAGTCGCGCGGGCGGTGGCGGCCAGCGTGCCGTTGACGCGGACAAAATGCCAGCAGTGAAACGGCCACTCAGACGAGTGGTCGTTTTCATTTCTCCGACCGGCGCTTTGGGCTGACGGTTAGGCCGGACGCGCGCCGGCGTAGCGTGTCATCAACGCCTCATGTCGCGCGCGATCGATGTTGCGTCCGCTCACCAGTGCCACCACGGGACCCTGCGGCCGCGGAATGAGCCCGTGGCGGAGCGCGGCCACGGTTACGGCGCCCGCACCCTCAACCACCATCGCCGTGTGTTCGGCGAGCCAGGCGATCGTTTCGCCAAGCTGCTCCTCGGTGACCAGCACGAGGTCGTCGGCGCACTGCTGGCCGATATGCAGGGCATCCTCATCGATCTGCCCGGCCAATCCGTCGGCGAGCGTCGGGGTATGGGGGATTTCGACCACCCGACCGGCACGCACGCTCAAGGTCATCGCGGCCGTTTCGGTGCTCTGCGCGCCCACAATACGGACGTGCGGCGCCAGACGTCGCAGCACGGCCCCCATGCCTCCCAGCAGCCCGCCGCCGCCGGTGCAAATCACGACCGTGGCCATCGACGGGAGTTGGTCAAGCAGCTCGAGTGCGACTGTCCCCTGACCG
>JAGNMU010000185.1 GCA_017991005.1 Gemmatimonadaceae bacterium
GCATACCACGAGGTGGTCTGACGTGCGGCGAATCGTCGCGGCGGATGGTACTTTCTCGGAGAGCATCGCGCGTGCCTCGCACGCCCTTTTCCGAGAACGACCGCCAGGTGGTCAGCCGATGATAACACTCACCGTGAATGGTCAGCGCCGCACCTTTGATGGCGACGTGACCATGCCGCTGCTCTGGTACCTGCGCGATGAACTCGCGCTGACCGGTACCAAGTACGGATGTGGCGTGTCCTCGTGCGGCGCCTGTACGGTGCATGTGGATGGCATACCGGCGCGCGCCTGTCAGCGGCGCATGTCGACGCTCGAGGGGAAAGCGGTCATCACGATCGAGGGGCTCCACCCGACCGGCGAACATGCGACACAAGTGGCCTGGCGGGTATTGGATGTGCCGCAGTGTGGCTTCTGTCAGTCCGGCCAGATCATGGAAGCGGTGGCGCTGCTCAAGAACAAGCCGAATCCTACCGACGCCGACATCGACGCGGCGATGACCGGTCATATCTGCCGCTGCGGGACGTATCCGCGCATTCGCGAAGCGATCAAGCAGGCGGCGGGAGGTGCGAAATGACATCGCCCTCCAACAACCCGACGCCCTCGTCCGACCAGTCGTCGGTTGATCCGGAGCGTCGCCGGTTCGTGCAGCTCCTGGGCATGGGCGGTGTCGTGCTCGCGGCCGGTCCGGATGGTATTCGTCGGTTGAGCGATGCCGAGCGCCTCACCGCGTCATTCGCCGAACCGTGGTCGCCTGTTGCGTATGTCACGTTGCACGACGATGGGATGGTGTCGATCATCTGCCATCGGTCGGAGATGGGGCAGGGGATTCGCACCACCATGCCCATGATCATCGCCGACGAAATGGAAGCGGACTGGGCGAAGTGTCGTGTGGAACAGGCCGATGGCAACGACAAGAAGTACGGGTCGCAAAACACCGATGGGTCCACGAGTATTCGCGACTTTCTGCCGCGATATCGCGAAGCCGGCGCTACCATGCGCGCGCTGCTGGAAGACGCGGCGGCAAAGCAGTGGAATGTGAACAGCGCCGAGGTGAAGGCGCAGCAGCACACGGTGGTGCATGCGGGCAGCGGTCGGTCCATGGGATTCGCTGCACTCGTATCGACGGCGCGCACACTGCCGATGCCGGGCAAGGATCGCGTGCGCATCAAGTCGATCGCCGAGCGGCGCTGGCAGGGCAAGAAGATGCCGTCGGTGGATCTCGTGCCGATGACCACGGGCACGGCGCAATACGGCGCAGATGTGATCCTGCCGGGGATGAAAACGGCGGTGATTGTGCGCCCGCCTGTGTGGGGTGGCACGGTGGTGTCGGTGGACGACAGCGCGGCACTCAAGGTGCCCGGTGTGGAACGTGTGATTCGCATTCCCGAACCATCAATCCCGGCGGGCTTCAAACCATTGGGTGGCGTGGCCGTGGTGGCGAAGAACACGTGGGCGGCGATCAAGGGTCGCGATGCGCTCAAGATCACGTGGGCCGACGGTCCGAATGCGACGTACGATTCAGTCGCCTACAAGAAGTCGCTGCAGGCGAGTGTCCGCTTACCTGGCAAGGCGGGTCGCACGGTGGGCAACGCCGAGACCGCACTGGCACGCGCGTCGCGCCGGATCTCCAGCGAGTACTACGTGCCACATCTGTCGCACGCGCAGATGGAACCGGTGGTCTCCATCGCACGCGTGCAGAACGGTACCGTCGAGGTGTGGGCGCCCACGCAGTCACCGCAGGACGCGCGCGGTACGCTGGCCGAGTACCTCAAGATGGATATCGAAAAGATCACGGTGCATGTGACGCTGCTGGGCGGTGCATTCGGTCGGAAGTCCAAACCCGATTTCCTCTGCGAGAGTGCCTATCTCGCGCGCGAGGTGGGCGCACCGGTGCGTGTGCAGTGGACGCGCGAAGATGATATGCGTTCGAGCTACTACCACAGCGTCGCGGCGCATCGACTGGAAGCGGGTGTGGACGCCAGCGGCAAGGTGACCGCCTGGCGTCATCGGTCGGCGTACCCCGCCATTGCCGCGACCTTTGCCCCCAAGGTGGCCGGCGCCGATGCCGACGAACTCACCAACGGTGCGAGCGACATTCCGTACGCGATCCCGAACATGAGCGTCGAGATCTGTCCGGCCGCCGCGCACGCGCGCATCGGATGGTATCGATCGGTCAACGCGATTCATCACGGCTTTGCCATCGGTTCGTTTGTGGACGAACTGGCACGCGCCACCAAGACCGATCCGGTGCAGTTTCTGCAGCAGCTGATCGGACCTGATCGCTCGGTCGATCTGTCGAAAGACGGTCTGGTGGCGCCCGCCAGCAACTACGGCGCGACGTGGACCGATCATCCGCTCGATACCGCGCGTGCCAAGCGGGTGGTGCAGCTCGCGGCGGACAAAGCCGGGTGGGGCACGCCGTTGCCCAAGGGGCGTGGCCGCGGCATCGCGATGCACCGGAGTTTTCTGTCGTACGTGGCGATGGTGGTGGAAGTGGAAGTGCGCGACGATGGCACCGTGCTGGTGCCGCGTGCGACCGTGGCAGTGGACGCCGGGTTTGTCGCCAACCCCGACCGCGCGCGCGCGCAGATGGAAGGCGCGCTGGTGATGGCGATGAGCAACACGCTGTACAGCGAAATCACCTTTGCGCGTGGTCGTGTGGTGCAGAGCAACTATCGCGACTATGCCGTCACAAGGCTGCGTGCGGCGCCACATGTGGTGGATGTTCACCTGGTGGAGAGCGAAGGGCTGCCCGGCGGTATTGGTGAGCCGGGGGTGCCGCCGGCAGGCGCCGCGATTGCCAACGCGATCTTTGCGGCCACCGGCATTCGCGTGCGCGAGCTGCCCGTGGGCAATCAGCTGGCAGGATGGCGCGCGAAGGCCGCCGCCAACGACTCCGAAGCCGACGGTCCGAACGCATGACCACGCAGCGAATTCCGTCCACCTGTTCACTCTGCGAGGCGATGTGCGGGATCATCGTCGAGACAGACGGCGAACGCGTGCTCGGCATTCGCGGCGATGACGCCGACAGTTTTTCCCGTGGCCATATCTGCCCGAAAGCGGTGGCACTCGGCGATCTGCATGCCGATCCCGACCGATTGCGGCGGCCGGTCGTGCGCGATGGCGCATCGTGGCGCGAGGTCGAGTGGGATGCGGCGTTTGATCTCGTTGCCTCCAAACTGACGTCGATTCAGGAACGCCATGGCATGAATGCCGTGGGGGTGTATGCCGGGAACCCCACGGTGCATTCGCTGGGCGCGTCGATGTTCTTTCCGGAATTCGTCCGGTCGCTTGGCACCCGCAATCGTTTTTCGGCGACGTCGGTGGATCAACTGCCGCACCACATGGCGGCGGTCACGATGTTCGGGCATCCGTTGCTCATTCCGATCCCCGACATCGATCACACGCAGTATCTGTTGATGTTCGGTGCGAATCCCGCCGTATCGAATGGCAGTCTCATGACGGCGCCTGATGTGTCGGTTTGGATAGTCGCTCGTCGTTCGACCGTGCACTCTCTCGTAGTTCGTCGCAAAGTCGCTCGTAATACCGCGTAACGTGATGATTGTGCTGTGGTCGCGAAGGGAGAGGCATACGACGATGGTGTAGGCTCTCGCGATTTGTCGACAGTCTCGAACGCTCTGCTTGCGATGGCGGGGATGCGCTGTCAGCGAAACACCGAGGGGCGATGCCATTCGGCACCGCCCCTCGGTCGTCCTGGCTAGCGTCAAGGTGTCCGCGCGAACAGTACTCGGCCTCTCGGCGACCGACCACTTCGGTCAGGTCGCCGGTGCAGTTCCGTCGGAGCGCCGCGCCCTTTCACCATTGAACGCCAAGACCCAGTTCAACACCGCCCGCGCTAGCTAGCGCACAAAATCGACGACCACGGAGTCGTAGGGAGGATGCGTCCGAAAATCGAGCGTGCGAGTAACAACAAGCGAATCACGACCATCCGTGGACGGAAACGAGATTCTGACGCAGTGAGGCCCTGCGGACGCGGAGGCGACGGCGTTAATGAAGTACCGACCGGTCGTCGCAACGAACGCGGTGCCGCCCCCCGCGTATCCACCGGAGCAGTCGGGGATGTAGACGGTCGCGCTAATCTTCCGGCCGGCGGCCGGCGCGCCACCTTCCGTTGCCAGTCCAACTGCCAGCCCAGTCACCGGTGGTTCTAGCTCGACTACCGGCGTGTGGCAGGCAACGGCCCCAGCGAACACGGCTAACGCTCGTGCAAACTTGAACTTCCACCTTGGAGCGAGGTTCATATGGCTGTTTCCTCCTAGCGAGACCATCCTAAGGGACCGTGATGTTGGTTGTCCCGCGAAGACCCATTCCCCACACGGCGCGAATGGCGGTCAACGATGGACTATTCGCGGGGGCGGCAACAGACCAAGTAATGCCCGAGCTGGCGTTTCGACTTCCGAAATACTTGCTTTGAAGGACAGCGTCGAGAGGTGATAGGCGCTCGACGCAGTATATCAGATTGTCTATGCCTTGCGGTCTCTTGTATAGGCCCCCCCAATCGGGGTTGCTTACCTTACACCCGTCTCGCATTAACGATGCAAGATAGTTCGGGCTGATCGCGCCATTCATTGACGCGTCATGCGTAAGATGCCAAAGAGTCGAGGCGACAGAGGACTCCCAAACGCCGCCGTCTGTCCCCGCCTGATAGTAGGCATTCGCAATCATCTCGGAGTACCACGGGTTGAATGCTGCGCCGACAGTTAGCATTGCATGAAAATGCGCAAAGCCTTCCGAGTAGGCGCAGCCATAATTCAGATCTGAAGTCCAGAGATAATGTGGGCTAGGACACGCGCGAGAATTTGGAAGTCCACCGAGTCCCTTCTCGTGCACAGCGTGTCCGTATTCATGGCCCATCGAAAATGCACCGTACCACCCCCAAATACCATCATTGCCGATAGTGCTGCCGCTCGACCAAGTCGGTCGCGTGAGAATGACCTTGTCCGTCCAGTCTTCGTAGCGGCTTACCGACACTGGTCGAATCTCAACTTCAACCTGGCCGCGCGAGTAGCCGAGGATTGATGCGGATGCGTTTGCGATTTCCGTCATTCGCTTGTATGCATGCGCCGGATCGCTTGGCACTAGGATCTCGTAGTACCCTGAGCAATCGACGCCACCGCCCTCGTAGTATTGATCGAGAATCTGCCCGCCGTTACCCATGCGCACTCGGCCATTATAAAGCTGATACTCGCCGACCGCATACTCCCATGAGGACGGGCATGCACCAAAGAAATATCCATCGCTGTCCGTCGTCGTGGAGCTTCCGTTCGTCGGACCGCCGTACTGGTAGTCATAAAAGAGCCAGGACACCGTCACCCAAGGTGCGCCATTCCATGCGGCCTCATCCGGGTTGTAATAGACGAGCCGTCGGTTAGTGCCGTCTGGTGGCGAAGAGAGCGACGAGAGGAACGGTTTGTCTACGGTGTTTGACGATTGATTCAACTGCCGTCGACTGCCGACTGCTTGCTCGCGCCGGCGGTACGCGCCCGGCGCCTGCCGATACTCCGCGCTTATAAGGTTCGGTTGATACTCACCGGTGACCCTTCCGCCGGAGGAATCGACAAAGAACCATTGTTGGGTGTGATTCACATCCTGCCAGATCTCGCCTTCAGAGATCGACGAGTTCGCAGCTTTGGCAATCTCGCTCGCTACGATTCGATAGTAGCCGGCCTCCGGAAACTCGATCAGCGTATCTCGGATTCTGATCTCGCCGGCTCGCATCGATGTATGCGCTGAACTCTTGAGAGCATGTCCACGCTCGCTCGAGGCCGCGCGCCGGAATCCCGTCGCTGCGTCTTCCAAGTCGAGCTCTGGAAAGGCGACCCGCGATTCGGCGTCCTTCACGTCAGTGAAAGCCCGTGCTGTGATTCGGAATCGAATCGGTTTTCGTGGAACGAGCGCATCGAGGATTCGTACCTCAACATGAAATCGGGGTCGAGGCTCGGCTTCAGACAAGTTGCGTTCGAGATTCGCACTCGATGATGCCGGTGGCACTCTGGGCGCTTGCAGCAGGACCTGATCAGTGCAGGCCCCGGCGAGCAGAAGGATCGCGACCGACAGAGCGGAAACGGAGGAACGTGTCATGTTTATCCTATTCTCCAGTAGACGACAATTTGCCGAGGAATCTCCCGGCGAAACATTGCACCTTCGATGCGCAGGCGCGCATCGAAGGTTATGTAAATACTTCTATTTGTGTCAAGTAACAGTTAGAAAACGAATATCTTCCCTACTGCTGCGATAATCACTGCAGAGAGTCGGAGAGATGCTCGAGCGACAGGCGCGTCGCGGATCGGCATGCGCAAGACCGTTCGGCCTTTCGCGGTGCTGGGCCGATACCGACCGTCCGGCTAAACTGTGCGAGCCGACACACGTGCTGAATGCTCGCGCCGAACGTGGTCACGAACAACTCGGCCAGCTCGGAACGTCACGGTCCGTCTCCTTGCCTCGTCTGGGGCCGCGGACTGCGAACCGACGTTCAGATCACTCTTGTGACGACCTGCCAAACTTTCGTGGGGAGGACGTCACACCATTCAACAACCGACGAGCCGTGCAACAGATTCTGCGATCTGTTGCGCGAGAGCCTTCGGGACAATGTCGCCGACGTGGGGAACAAATGTACGGCCGATGGCAAGCGATGACACAGTGTCCAACCCGGCGCCCGACGTCGTCAAACGGCTCAAGGCGATTCGTGCACGCGACGGCGAGGTGGTCGTGATCGACCCGCGTCGCACCGAAACCGCGGCGATGGCCAGTGCGCACCATTTTGTGAAGCCCGGAACCGACGCGCTGGTGCTGTTGGCACTGCTGCACGTGATTTTCGCGGAACGACTGGAGCGGCTTGGCGCGCTCGGCGACTTCACCGACGGGCTTGATGACGTGCGCGCGATGGTGGCATCGTGGTCGCCCGAGCGGGTGGCGCCGCACACCGGTGTGGCTGCGGACACCATCAGAACCATTGCGCGCGACTTCGCGGCGGCCTCCAGCGCTGTCGCGTACGGACGTGTTGGCGTATCGATGCAGGAGTTTGGTGCGCTGTCCTGCTGGTTGATCACGGTACTGAATGTGGTGACGGGACGACTGGACGCGGTGGGCGGCGCGATGTTCACCAAGCCGGCCGTCGATCTCGTGGCTGGCGCCGGTCTCTATGCGGGCGGGAAGTTCGGACGCTGGTCGTCGCGCGTGCGCGGCCTGCCCGAGTTCGGCGGCGAATTGCCGGTGGCCACACTGGCGGACGAGATCGAGACGCCTGGCGACGGACAGATTCGCGCGATGGTGACGCACGCGGGCAATCCCGTGCTCTCCACACCCAATGGCGGACGACTGGATCGCGCGCTCGGCGACCTCGAGTTCATGGTGTCGTTCGATTTCTTCATCAACGAAACGACGCGCCATGCGCATGTGATTCTGCCGCCGGCGTTTGCACTCGAGCGCGATCACTACGATACCGTCTTTCACACCCTCGCCATTCGCAACACCGCCAAGTTTTCGCGCGCGGTCTTCACACCATCTGCCGGCGCCATGCAGGACTGGGAGATTCTGTCGGCAATGACGACGCGACTGCGACGCGGTACGCCCGAGGAGGTCGCCAAGCTGCGCGCCGGCGATGCGAAGCGCGCGGGACTCGGACCACGCGGACTGCTCGACCTCGGCCTCCGCAGTGGGCCGTACGGTGGCGCACGCGACAGCACGCCGTCGGGTCTTTCACTCGCCGCGCTCGATGCGGCACCTCATGGCATCGACCTCGGCGCACTCGCGCCATGCCTGCCCGAACGGCTGCGCACACCCGACCATCGGATAGCGCTTTCGCCCGCGCCGCTGGTGGCCGACCTGGCGCGTCTGGAAGCGTCGGCGGCGTCTACTGCGCCGATTGACGCACACGTGCTTTCACTGATCGGCCGCCGCGCGCTGCGATCCAACAATTCGTGGATGCACAACAGCGACCGGCTGGTCCGCGGACGCAATCGCTGCACCCTGTTCATGCACTCCAGCGACGCCGCACAGCGCGGTGTGCAGGATGGCGATCGTGTTCGCG
>JAGNMU010000184.1 GCA_017991005.1 Gemmatimonadaceae bacterium
CATGAGCCTCCGCGAGCGGCTCACGCGCGAGGGGCCGTTGCCGTGGGACGTGCTGCGCGCCTTCACGCGGCAGATCGTCGGCGCGACGATCGCGCTGCGCCGCAAGGGCGGCGGGATCTGCGGGCTGAGTCCCGAAATCATCCGCGTCACGCCAGACGAGGAGTACGGCGAACGCGCGCTCGTGTCGTCGGCGGGGATCTGCCAGGTGCAGGACCTGCTCTCGACGCTGAGCGAATCGTCGCTGCGCGGCACGGGGCCGCTCGACATGGAAGTGCCGTACGTGGCGCCCGAGTTGCTGATGGGCCAGCCGTCTGATGAGCGCAGCGACGTCTTCACGCTGGGCGTGCTGGTTTACGAGATGGCCTCGTCACGCCTGCCGTTCAACGCTCCGACGCTGCCGCAGTTGCTGGGGGCGATGCTGATGTCGCCGCCGAAGTCGCTCGCCGAACAGCGGCCCGACATTCCCGCCGCCTTTGCGGCCGGCGTGATGGCGGCGCTGGCGCCCCAGCCGGCCTTGCGCCCGGCGACCGTGGTCGCGCTGCGCGACGTGCTGACGCCGGCGTGAGATGGTGACCGCGATGTCGCCTCCCCCCGCATGGCCCAACAACCTTCCACGCGAATACTGCCGAACGGGGCGGACAGCGGTGACCGTATCACCACAAGGGGGCACCCTGGGCTTTTCAGGTGCCGCGGGCCACCACAACGGTGAGTGAGCTGAACCTGATGGAAGACGAATACGTGAGACCTCAGTTGCTGCACGGTCGATGGTTGCTAGGACTGGTAGTCGTGGCGGCGCTTCCAACGCTGATCCTGTGGCCGTTCCTGGGCGCAGGATTCGTATCAGACGATGTGTTCTTTGGACAGCTATACACCATTCGTTCTTGGTCGGACACGCTGTTTGGCCTCTGGCCGCATTCGCTCGGGAGGACGAGTGGCTGGAGGCCGATGGCCCTCATCAGCTACGCACTGTCAGCAAACACCTTCGGGGGCGCACCGGAAAGCTATCGCCTGCTCAACTATCTTCTTCACGGGGTGTCGGGTGCACTCCTGGCATCGATCGTCTCTACGCTTACCCGGAACAGATACGCAGGCCTTGTCAGCGGCTTGCTGTTCGCGGTTCACCCCATCGTGCACGAGAACGTCCTGTGGATTTCTGGTCGCACGTATCCACTTGCTGCTGTGTTCAGCCTCGCGCTATTCCGGTGGGACTTAGGATCTCGCGCGCGAGCCTATTGGCTTCGACACTCCGTCGGCGTCGTTCTCTTCATCGCAGCTCTTGCGTCGTACGAGTTCGCCGTCGTGTTGCCGATCGTCCTCGGGATGCTCGCGTTGGTCCGGAAGGAGCGGTCAACTTCGGGCATTGCCTCGAACCTCGCACCATATGTCATCGTCTTGCTCGCATACCTCGCTTTTCGCTGGCTTTGGCTCACCGACTTGGCCGCCGACGTGATGGTTGCCGCGAGAGCGTCACAGTGGGTTCCTGGAGTTGGACAAGTCGGGACGCGCTTGCTACGGAACTCGCTGTTCTTTGGACTACGACTGCTCGCCTGGCCTTGGTTCGATCGTGCATCTGACATCACGATTGACTTCCGCGCGGTCTGGACAACCGGAATCGTCATTCTGGCTGCCGTCCGTCTCTTTCGAGTTCGCGCGTCAAGGGGGATGGCTGTATTCTGGCTTCTTTGGGTGGGAGTGTTCTTCGCACCGGTTGCGACTTATGCAGGTTTTTCGGATCGCTTCGGTTACCTGAGCGCCGCAGGCATCGCCGGCCTACTTGGCTCCGCGGCCGTCTCTCGCGCTAGCCGGCCGACGCTGGCCGGTGCATCGATTGTGCTGGTCGCGATTGCGACCACGGCAGCGCTCTGGACCGTCGCGCTGCGTGCGCACGGCCGTGATTGGGTGAACGCCGGAGTCGTTGCTGAACGAGTCATTGCGCAGACTCTCGAGAAGGAACCTGGGCCGGCGGAGCCCGCGGAGCTACACTTCGTCGGCATACCGGCGCGCGTGGGCTCAGCCCTGGTCTTCCTTACCTACTTTCCGCAGGCTGTCTGGGATCGGTATCCGGACTCGGCGAGACGCAACGCCACCTTCTTCGTTTCCTGGGAGCCAGTTGGTGACGTTGTGTCCCGCCTGCAACAAGTGCCCTCGCGCCGAAGAGTGTCCGTCTATGAGTGGCTACCTCGAAGCCAGGAGTTGGTGCTGCGATGGACCGCGAGTGCCAGCCCAACCAGTATTGACCCCTGAGCGGGCGACCCTACGCGCGCAACTTGACAGGAGGAATATTGCTCAGCACAATCGCGATAGGCACGCTGGATCACCGGGTCGTGGAAGATCGCTTTCACGACCGCGCACTTGGCGTTATCGACTACGAGGCGCGCCGGGACGCCCTGGAACCGCTCGAACGCGTGCCGGTGGCACCGCAACCAGGTCGTCACCGACTGGTCGAACACGAGCTCGGCATACTGATGGCGGCTGTAGCCGAGCGTGAGGACAAAGACCCACGCCCGCTTCTCGCGCCCATCGCGGGCGTCGTGGATCCGTCCGGCGTACCCGAAGTCGACCTGGCCCGTGTCGCCGGGGCGGGTTTCCACGCGCACGCACGCGTCGGGCGCCCGAGGCTCCAACGCGCGCACGAACCGATACACGGCCGAGTAGCTCCCGGTGAACGCGGTGGCGCTCCTGCAACAGCGCGTGAATCGCCCGGCACTCCACGCCCTCCCGCCGCCACGCCGCGATGGCGTCCCGAAAGCCCTCGACGGACGAGACGACCGTCGGCGGGGCGCTCACCGGGAGGGTGGCGCCCAGCCGCGCTTGCACGGTCGCCGGATCCGGCAGGGGGCCCTCCTGCGAGCCGACCTCCGCGGTCCAGGCCCGGTATTTGGCCACGGTCGTCCGACTGACTTGCATGTCCCGCGCAATCCGGCGATCGCGAGCAGGAGCAACACCGCGTAGTCGCGGCGTCCTCGCCGCGTCGAGCGGTCCGCCGTGGCGAGGGCACGCTCGACCTCGTCGGGCGACAACACCACGGGCACGCTGGCCTGCTGGTGCGTCCGGACTCGCGGCACGGCGCCGGACAGGTCGCGTGTTAACACGCCGCGGAGCACCAGGAAGCGGAGGAACGCGCGCAGGCCAACGCTCAGCAGCCGGGCCGACTCTGATGACCATCCAGCGACCCGCGCGACAAGGAACGTGCGAATGACCTCCGCGTCGATCGCGTCCAGCGCGCGCACACCGTCGACCGCCACGCAATGCGCCAGAATCGCGTGCGCACGGGTCATGTACGGCGATGGAATTGTCCGCAAGTCCACGATCCGTGCGCAGGTACGCGACGTAATCGGCTGCGAGCACGTCGGGCGGAGACGTGGGCGACGCGGTCGGGAGGATGCCGCGGCGGCGGAGGAACGCCATGAACCGATGTAGGGTCGCCCGCTCGTGCTTCTGGGTGTCGCGGCCTCGCGCGCGCTCCGCCACGAATGCGCGCTCCTCCGCCTCGCCGAGGTCAGCCACCGTGACCTGTCGGTCTTGAACCCATTGCGCGAACGTCTGCACGAGCACGCGTCGCGCAGCGAGGCGGTGCGGACCGTAGCCCGCGGCGGTCAAATCATCGAGAAACGCGGCGATGAGGATCGGCAACGGATCGGCATCCGTCGCGGTCGTCGAGTGGACATCTATCTGGTCCCTCCTGGCCCGGCGTCAGTGCCGGACCAAAGCGACCACGCGGATTATGCCGCGTCACGCGCAGCCGTATCGGCCCATGCCGCCCAATTCGCCGGGGAGGTCGAGTCGTCGCGGCATAATCGAGTACGCGGCATACCGCCGCCGAGCGCGCCCTGCGCGGGCCCGTGGTGGGCCGCAAGAACCACTTCGGCTCGCGGTCGCTCCGGGGCACGCAGGTCGCCGCGCTCGTCTACACGCTGTGCGAAACCGCGCGTCTGGTGGATGTCGATCCGCACACGTATCTACTGCGCGCCGTCGACGTCGCGATCACCACGCCGGGCGCCGGAAGCGCTCCGCCTCCCACCCACCGACTGAGCTCCGCCCTCGCACAACGCATCGCGCGTGTCACGACGGGGTAGGGCGAGTGGATAGTCTGCAGCGCTGTCGCTACCGCGGGGCCGACGGCGTCGCCCGGGCCGTGGGCCTCGGCGTGATCGCCAGCAACTTGCTCAGCATCGCGGCGCACGCCGATCGGCGAGCGCGGGCCGCGTAACGCGCGGCGCGCGGGAGGCCCTCATCAGGCAGGCTCAGGCCCCATCAGTTCGTCACTGGACCTATTTCTTCACCGGAAAGTAACTAACGGCCAGCATATTGGCCGCGCCAGGCAGTATGCCGGCCGGTGAACCGACGCAACATCACCGCATCACAGGAGATTCACAGTCCGCACAATACGCCAAGTGGCCCGATGTTTGCTCTAGATGAGGACTGATGGGGCTGGAGGCCACACCCCGGAATGAGTCAACCAACGTTGACAAGGAGCCATCATTTTAGCCAGTGGAGGTGTTGGGTTCGAAAGACTTCTGTTACTGCGGAGCCGATCGGGTCAAGTCGTCTGTGGAGGAAGTGATGCGCAAACGGTTCAGCACGACAAGGCTAGGTGTTGTCATCGCGTGTCTTCTGAGCTCGGCACTTGTGCCGGCGTCGGCGGCACAGGCGGACGTGTTCAATGTGAAGGCGTATGGCGCAGTCGGCGATGGCGTCCAGGACGATACCGCCGAGTTCAATGCGGCCATCGCGGCAGTGCCGGCGATTGGCGGCGAAGTCTATGTTCCGGCCGGAACATACAAGCTTTCGTCGGCGCTGACCATAACGGACAAGTCCATTTCATTCAGAGGCGAAGGGCAGCGAATAAGCAAGCTTCTGTGGACATCGCCGTCAAGTGGACTTGTGTTCAGCTCGACCGGCGCCGACAACAAGACGCTCAGCGTGAAGTCGTTGTCGTTCCTGAAGGGAAGTACAACCGCAGGGACGGCGATCGCCGGCTCGTGGCGCGAGACTCCCGACGCGCATTTCGCTCAGGGCCTCACTACGGCCACTATAAGTGACGTGTTCATAGCGCAGGAACCGTACGGCTCCGCGATAGCGTGGAACTATGGCATCTCCCTTAATAACGCGACGGCAGCCAAGGTTGACGGATTCGTAATCAACGGGCACGGCTCGGACTATATGAGCGACGCAATTCGCTTCACGGGGAAGTCCGTTGCAACCTACGTATCGAATGGTGACATTGTTGGCGCGACGACCGGGATTTCGGCTCTTGACACAAGCGAAGGGTTCCACGCCACAGACGTCGAAGTGATCGCAACTAAGTACGGCATCGTGCTGTGGAGTTCTCCTGGACGACCAGGGACCTCCGTGCAAGGATGCCATTTCAATACTCTTCTGGCCGGCATCTACCTCATCAACCAAGGCGATGTGGCTGTGACAAACAATCTGATCTACAAACTCGGAGGATTGGACTGGGCTGGGATCTTAGTTGTCAATGGTGACTCACTCAGGATCCTTGGGAACTACATCGTCAATACCGGTTCTGGTGGTCCGACCAACGGGATCGTAGTTACCGGCACCAGTCCCCGCAACAGCATCCAAGCAAACATCACCGAGGGAATGGCAACGGGTATCTGGCTGAACGGTGCAGGTGTCACCGACAATGTGGTGATGGGGAATCTGAATCGGTTCTACACCAACGCGTCCGTCCTCGGAGCTCAGGGTAACTGGGTCATCAACAATCCATAGCAAATCAGCGACGGAACCGGCAGCAGACGCAGGTGTCCACTGTTGAAGGACCGGCTCATGTGCTTGCGATGCCGACTACGGTGGTCGTGCAGAATCAGGCACCGGCCGTGAGTGCGCCGCAGGCATCCATGAACCTGCAGGCTTCAAGGCCACGTGGGATTCTCGTAGGCGAGGAGGCGACGTCACCCGCTGGTCGCTGGATGACCAAGAGAGCGGCGTCGCGTCTCGCCGAGTCTGGGCCGTGAAGCGACGGAGCGGCGGCGGCCGACGGGAAGAGGACGCGCGCTGGGGGGGCCAGGCAGTCCGTGAGCCAGGCCACAGCAGTTCGGTGGCCGGGCCGGCACAGGTTCGCCTCGTCAACGGGCGTAAGCCGCGCGAGCCGTCAGAAGGCGGCTCGACCCGTGGGCCGACCCATGGCGTACAATCTGCCCGATGCTGATCAAGGCGAAGGCGGCCGTGAAGCGTGCCCTTGGCGGGCGTACCATCGTGCAGGGGCCAAAGGTCCTCGAGCATGGTCCGGGTCTCGTCACCGGCCTGCCGACGCCGCAGCACGCCCTCGATATCTTCAGGGACGAGTGGATCTCGCGCCTGCCCAAGGGGAATTCGCACCTGTCGGCGGGGCAGATGCCCCTGTTCGAGGATCCCCGGGTGCTCTGGGCCGTCGAGCAACTGGGCGGACTGCAGGGCGACCGTGTGCTCGAACTCGGGCCGCTCGAGGCCGGGCACAGCTACATCGCGCAGCAGCAGGGCGCGCGCGAAGTGATCGGGATCGAGGGTAACGCGCGCGCGTTCATGAAGTGCCTGGTGATGAAGGAGGTGCTCGGCCTCGACCGCGTGCACCTGCTGCTCGGCGATTTCGTCGAGTACATGCAGCACACCGACGAGCGATTCGACACGTGCTTCGCCAACGGTGTGCTCTACCACATGCGCGAACCGGCGCGCGTCGTTCACCTGATCGCGCGCGTCGCGCGCCGGGCCACTGTCTGGACGCACTACTACGACGAGGCCAGGGTGAAGGCGAGCGCGAGCAACGGCCGCTTCAGCGGGTCGTCGCCGGCGTCGTTCGAGGGATTCGACTGCACGCAGCACCGGTACGAGTACGGCGGGTCGTCGAAGTTCGCAACGTTCGCGGGTGGCCTCCACCCGCACGCGCACTGGATGTCACGCGACGACATGCTGGCGTGTTTCCGCCACGCGGGGTTCTCCAGGATCGAGATCGCCTTCGAGGAACCCGACCACGTGCACGGGCCCTGCTTTGCGCTGGCGGTGTCGCGGTAGGTGTCGTCGGGGGCGTGCGTCGCGCCCCCTACCGGATCTTCACCGCGGTTTCGTTGGTGCCGCCGCCCCAGAACACGCCGCCGCCGTTCCAGTAGAGCGCGCGCTCGACGACGATGGGGACGTTGTTGGTCGACGTGACCAGCGCCCCGAACTTCTCGCCAGACTGCAATCCCAGGGCAACGAACTCGCCCGCCGACACGGTCGCGCGGCTGTTCGCGTCGACGAGCACCGTGCGCGTGATGGGTGCGAGGCCCGCGCCGCGCAGCAACGTGACCTGCACGTTGGCGTTCTGCGACGAGGGGTTGGCGATCAGGACGTAGGTGTCGAAGGCCCGCGACCCGCCGTACTCGCCCTCGGCCAGGCCCCATTGCACGCCGGTCGCGGTGATCCCGGCGCTCGCGTGCGCCTCGTACCACTGCGTGAAGTCGTACGGCCAGTACATCGCGCGCTCGACGATGATGTCGCCAGTCGCGGTGATTTCGGCCGAGACGTCTGTCTCGGTGAGCGTCGGATCGAGATCCAGCAGTTCCTGGTCGACGAGCAGCGTCTTGCGGCTGGTGCGCGCCAGCGGGTAACTGCGCGTCAGCGAGCGGCCGCCGGGCAGCAGATAGCGGACGGTCGCGGTCACCGGGTTCGGCGTCGGGTTGGCGAGCAGCAGGTAGACATCGAAGAAGGGCCCCGTGTGGCCTTCGGCGACGAACCACGACGGTGACGGATCGGACACGCCGGCGCTGCCGTGGCCGACGTTCCAGAACCGCCCGCCGGTGGTGTAGTACATCGCGCGCTCGACGTGAATCGGTGCCGTGCTCTGGATCGTGGTCGAGAACGACTTGCCGCGCAGGCCGACACCGTTGTCGCCCACGACGTCGTTGGCGAAGATGGTCACGCGCTGCTTCGCGCCCACGTTGTAGGTCCGGATGACGGTCTGGCCCGACTCGAGCAGGTACGTGGCCGTGACCACCGCCGCCTGCGTGCCGCCGTTGGCGAGCAGGATGAACGTGTCGAACACGTTCGCGTCGCCCTCGGCGAGGTACCAGTT
>JAGNMU010000186.1 GCA_017991005.1 Gemmatimonadaceae bacterium
CCTGCGCGCGGCCACACAGGGCACGCTGACGGCATGGACGGACCGGCTCAGGGCCGAGGTCGGCGACCAGTTTCCCGAGACCGTGACGGCATTTCACGCGGCGATGGCGGTCCATGGCCGATTTGGCCTGCCGTGTCCCAGCTGCGGTGCCCCGGTGCAGCGCATCCGGTACGCGGACAACGAGACCAACTACTGTGCCCGCTGCCAGACCGGCGGGCGCATCCTGGCGGATCGCGCGCTGTCTCGACTGCTCAAGAGCGATTTTCCGAGATCTCTCGACGAACTCGAGGGGTAATCCCGTTTATTTTCCGGGATGACCGACGCTGTCGCAACTCCTGCTGAAGATGCCCTCGCCCGCGAAATCGTCCGCCGGCGCACCTTTGCCATTATCTCGCACCCCGATGCCGGCAAGACCACGCTGACGGAAAAACTGTTGCTGTATGGCGGCGCGATTCACCTGGCCGGCTCGGTCAAGGCGCGTCGCGCCACGCGACACGCCACCTCCGACTGGATGAAACTGGAGCAGGAGCGCGGCATTTCCGTGACGTCGTCCGTGCTGCAGTTCGAGTACCTCGGGTACCAGCTCAATCTGCTCGACACACCCGGGCACGAAGACTTTTCGGAAGACACGTACCGAACGCTGGTGGCGGCGGACAGCGCGATCATGCTGCTCGACAACCGCAAGGGCGTTGAAGAGCGCACACGCCAGCTCTTCGATGTCTGCAAAATGCGTCGCACCCCGATCTTCACGCTGGTCAACAAGTGCGACCGATTTGGTGAGGATCCGCTCAAGCTCATCCAGGATGTTGAAGCCGATCTCAACATCGACTGTTACGCGGCGACGTGGCCGGTGTTTGACAACGACGTGTTCGTGGGCGTGTACGACCGGCTCAAGCGCGAAGTCCACCTCTTCGAACGCAGCGGTGATCGCGGGGCTACACGCGCCGATGAAACGATTGTCGGCATCGACGATCCGGCGCTCATCGAAGCCATGGGCGAGAGCGCGTATGACCGTCTGATGACCGATATCGAGTTGCTCGATGCGGCAGGCCACACCTACGAACATCAGCGCGTCATCGATGGGACGCTCACACCGGTCTTCTTCGGATCGGCACTGACGAACTTTGGCATCGAACCGTTCCTTCGCGAGTTCCTCGAGCTGGCGCCGTCGCCCGGCCCGCGCGAATCGACGATCGGACCGGTCGCGCCCGAGCGGAAAGACTTCACGGGATTTGTGTTCAAGATCCAGGCGAACATGGACCCCAAGCATCGCGACCGTGTGGCGTTTGTCCGCGTGGTCTCGGGGCACTTCACCGCCAACATGCAGGTGCTGCACCAGCGCAGCGGCAAGCCCATCCGGCTCGCGGCGCCACAGCAATTCATGGCCCGTGACCGCGTGGCCATTGAGGAAGCGTGGCCCGGGGACGTGATCGGCATCATGGACCGCGGGACGATGCGCATCGGCGACACCCTTGGTGGTGACGGCACGCTCGAGTTTCAGGGGATTCCACGCTTTGCCCCGGAGCATTTCGCCCGAGCGATCCCTGCCGATCCGCTGAAGCGCAAGCAGTTTGACAGCGGGCTGCGCCAGCTCACCGAAGAGGGGGCGGCACAGGTGTTCTTCGCGGAAACCTCGGCGGGATCGCAACCGATCGTCGGCGCAGTCGGTCAACTGCAGTTTGACGTGATGGCGTTCCGTCTGGAGCACGAATACGCGGCGCCCTGCAAGTTCGAGAAGATGACCTACCGGTGGCCACGCTGGGTGACGGGTCCGAAGGCCGAGGTCGAGCGCGTTGCCAACGGTCTCGGTCGACTCCAGCTGTACGACCACAAGGGAAACGTGGTGGTGCTGTTTCAGGATGCGTGGGCGCTTCGTCGGGCCCTGCAGCACGAGACATCAGTGATCTTTCACGAGACGCAACCGTAGTCGGACGCCGGGCAGGACCAACACGCGTGGAAAACAAAGCGGTCAGCAGCAACTCGTCGAGTTGCCGCTGACCGCTTTGTTGTGTGGTGCGCTGTTGTCCTGTCGTGCCTAGACCTGCTTGGCGATCTCGATCTGACGTCCGACGTGCCCGATCACGAAGCCGCCATCGTCAGACGACGAGAAGTAGATGCGGAGACCGGTATCGGGGTTGGAGCCGCGACGCAGTTGGTCAGGGCAGTCCATTTCTCCCGAGCCATCGGGGAACACGTACGGCGTCTTGTAGGCGCTGTCCGTCGAGCCGGGCGTGTAGTCGACCCCGAGATCGGCGAACACTTCCGAGAGCGGCCGTCCGAGCGCCCGATCCTGTCGGCGCCGTCCCACTTCGCCGAGGGCCTTGAGATACTTCCAGGCCGTATCTGGATCGGGGAACTCCGACTCCTTGGCCGACGAGAAGGCCGACGGCAGCAGACGCAACGCGTCGGCGTACATCGCCTGCGCACGTTCGACGGCTTCCAGCACCGACTCCGGCGCGTCGCTGGCGGGCTTGGAGATCGGCTGCCGCTCTTTGAGGGCGGCCAGCGTGGTGCGCAGCGAGCGCGTCAGCGCCCGCTCGTGGTCGAGCTGTTGGCGCGCTTCGTTCAACCGCTCGCGCACGCGCATGAGCTCACCTTCCGACTGCTTGAGCGCTTCTTCGAAATCCCGTACCAGCGCCACCAACTGCGAGCGATCGAGCTCGGAGCCGGACTCTGCGGCGGCGAGCGCCTCGGTGGCATCGGGGCGTTTGCCGTACGCATTGGCACGCTCGTCGCGCAGCTTCTCGACGGCGGCCGAGTCCGACATCGGTCGCTGCACCGACACTTCGGCAAGACGTTGCACCAGCCGGCGTCGCTCACCAGGGAGGGCCAAGGCGCGCGCCAGTACGAGCGGATGCTGGAACGGGTCGGCCTCCAGATGGAAGCCCGGCAGGTAGGCGCGCGCTGAGCCAAGGAACACCGACCGCGCATGACCGCCCACGGCGTCAGACAACGCGAACGTATCGGCGTGGCGCAGCATGAAGCAGAGACCGAGACCAAAGACCTCGCTGGCAAACTGCTCAGGCGGCAACACGTATCCGCCGTCGGGCAGCTCGGTGAGCAGCAGCACCGGCATGGTGCGCGCCGGATCGCAGAGGACGAAGCGCACGAAGGCATCGAGTGTGCCGGCTTCCAGCTGCGTCGGCACGCGTTGCAGTGGGCCATCGCTCGACACGAGCGTGAACGGCAGGTCGAGTTCCGACAACAGGCGCGGCGGTCTGACTGGTGGCGGCGCTCCGTTCCCGGTTCCGCCATCGGTGCCAACGCGAATGTAGAGCTGGCGTTGCGTGGCGCCGTTGGCCAGTGACGTCGTCACATATGTGACGTGTGTGGACCACTGCAGGCCGCGATCGAGTGGATCGGGCGCGTGCACCACGATGTCGGCCAACGCGGAACCGTCATGACGGAACGGCGCCCATCGGAGAATTCGGCCGCCGTCGAGGGTGTGATTCGACGGGGAATCCCAACTCAGTGGCTGGCTGGGATCGAGGCCAAGCCAGGCGACGCAAGCATCGAGAAATGCAGTGTCCGCGTTGGTCGCGTTACTGCGGGGCACCAGATCGAAATGAAGCGCAAGTCGTGGTTGCACGGCGGTGTTGATTGGCATTGTACCAGCTCTTCCGTCGGTGACAAAAGAGAGCGAGACTAGCGACCTATGCGAATTCTACTTCAACGGGTCAGTCGTGCTGAAGTGCGAATCCGTCCCGGCGCATCTGATGACGCGCCACGGGTGAGCGGACGCATCAGCGGGGGGTACGTCGTGCTGGTGGGCATTACGCACACTGACACGATTGCCGAAGCACGATGGATGGCCGAGAAAATCCAAGCACTCCGATTGTTTCCAGACGAAGAAGGTCGGTTGAACCGCGACCTGCGCGAGCACGGTGGAGCATTGCTCGTAGTCTCACAGTTCACACTTTACGCGGACGCGCGCAAGGGGCGACGCCCGAGTTTTGTTCAGGCCGCACCGCCCGAAATCGCTAGATCGCTATATGATAATCTTATAGAGCTGCTCCGGATACCCGGCCAACGTGTGGAGACTGGCGAGTTCGGTGCAATGATGGATGTCGAACTGGTCAACGACGGGCCGGTGACACTCTGGTTGGAACGCGAAGCGGAGGCGCGCGCGGATGCGACCGTCTAGGTACGAATACCTATTCCGAGTGGCTCACTCCCGAACCTGTTGCATTCTTACCGCGTTGAGTGTGTGCATCGCTCTTTCGGGTGAGGCACTCGGTGCACAACGTGCCCCCGCGCCGACGCCGTCACGCGCGGGCGCGTCACTCAACACGTCAACGCGGTGGGATGACGCTTCGCTGAAATGGGACGAAGGACGTTATCTCGACGCGCTCACGGCGTTCGACGCCATGCTTCGTGCGCCGGATCGTGATCGCTTCGTGGAAGCTATCGCGTCGCTCACCGGCGAAATGTGGCACACATCACTGATCGCGGAGAGCGTGCGCGCGCCGCGTTGGTCGCCCGACGGCCAATGGATCGCCATGGAGCGTGGCGTCGGGGCCGCCCGCGTTACGCGCATTGCGTCGGCGCGCGCATCGGCATCCGCATTCACCGAGGTGAACGGTGGGCTGCTGGTGTTTGCGCCGGACGGCGATCGTGCCGCGTACGTGACGGGATCCGGCAACGAGGGACGCGTCGTCGAGCGCACGCTCGCGAGTGGAGCGGAACGCGTCGTCGCGGACAGCGGTCTGCGCATTGCCCAGTTGGCGTACGCGGCTGACGGTCAGACGCTGTTCCTGGTCGCTGGTGCACCCGGTGCCACACGTTTGCGTGTACGCGAATTCGCCCTGAGCGGCGCCCCCGCAGCGCCACCGGTGGACCTGCCCACCGGCGACAGCACGGTGACCGACGTGCAGGTCGCACCTGGTGGCCGATTCCTCGTCCTGACGCTTGGTGGTCGCGCACCAACGGCCGCGGGCACGGGTACCGCGTTCGCACGTGGCGGCGGCCGCAGTGTGCGATTCGCCATCTACGACCGGACCCAGCGGCGTGCGCACGAATTTGATGGGGAGTCGCCGGTGATGGCGACGACGGGAAGCCACGTCACTTTTGTGACGCGTGGTAGCGGCGGCCATCGGTTGTTCCGCCTGCGTGTGGACGCCACTTCCGCGCCCGAACTGCTGCATGTGACCACCGACTCCCTGGCTAATCCAGCCATCGCACCGGACGGCAGTCGCATCGTCTTTCAGCAGATGACCCGCTTCGACTGGGAGCTGTACGTCGCAAGCGCGGCCGGCGCACCACCCACGCGGCTGACGCGCGAAATCCAGCACGATCTGCTGCCGCGGTTTCTCGATGCGCGGCGCGTGCTCGCCGTCGTCGGCGAAGCGCGCCATCGGCGCGCCTGGATCTACGATCTCGACAACGGCACGAAAACGCGGCTCTTTCACAACAACACGATTCGCACCATCGCCCCGGAGTACGAATGGGTCGCCAGTCCGGATGCGACGCAGGTGTTGGTGGTCGCCGAGCGAGATGGTGACACCGTCACGCCGCATCGGCATCTGTGGCGCGTGGATTTGCGGCAGCGCATCGAACTGAACGATCTCGCGACTCGCCTGCGCGCCATGCGCGACGCGGAACAGGCACTGCAGGATGATGGCCGACGGCGGTTTGCACCGATCGCGGCGCGCGTGCGCGACGCGGTGGCCAATGTGAGTGTCGACCGCGTGTACGGTCACGAGAAGGCACTCTTCGACTTCGACTCCAAACATCTCACGCAGCCAGGGAACCAGAAGGCGCGCGACTATCTGCTGGCGCAGTACCGGAGCTTCGGGTTGGACGCCCGTACACAACCCTTCGAAGCACGGGTAGCCGTTTCGCAGTCCACGATCCCAACCGCCAATATCCTGGCAGTGCTCCCGGGGACCGAGAATCCGGAGCTGGTCTACGTTGTCAGCAGTCACTTCGATTCGCGCGCAGAGGGACCCGGGGCGGACGACAATACGTCGGGCACCGCGGCGCTGCTCGAAGCGGCGCGTGTGCTGAGTACGCGCCCTCAGCCGGCCACCATCATCTTTGCGTCGTTCACCGGCGAAGAATCCGGACTGCTCGGCAGTCGCGAATTTGTACGTCAGGCCAAACGCGACTCGCTCAAGCTGGTGGGGGCGCTCAACAACGACATGCTGGGCTGGAGCAACGACCATCGCCTCGACAACACCATTCGGTACTCCAACGCCGGGATTCGGGACCTCCAGCATGCCGCGGCGTTTCTCTTCACGCGCATGATCACGTACGACGCGTTCTACTACAAAAGCACGGATGCCGCGGCGTTTTACGATGGCTATGGCGATATCGTCGGCGGGATCGGCTCGTATCCCGTGCTTGGGAATCCGCATTACCACCAGCCGCATGACGTGCTTGAAGTGGAGAACCACCAACTCATTGCTGAAGCGTCGAAGACGACCGTCGCGTCGCTGATGTTGCTGGCATCGAGCCCATCGCGCATCACCGGCATCACGCTGACGCCTGCCGGCGGCGGGTTCTCTGCGACGTGGACACCAAGTCCCGAACGCGGCATCGTGCGATACCTCGTGACGTACGGTCCGACCGATGCACCGTCGCGCTGGTCACTGTCGGTGACAACCCCCCGCGCCGTATTGCCGCACGCGCGACGCGGGATGATCGTCTCGGTGAAAGCGGTGAATCGACGAGGTCTGGACGGATGGGACTGGGGGCGCGCGACGGTACGGTAAGCGCGCCGGTCGGTTATCTGGACGCTGCCGTCAGCGCTTGATCGATGTCGGCGATGATATCATCTGCGTGCTCGAGGCCGACACTCACCCGCACCAGTCCATCGCTGATGCCAACGGCAGCGCGTTCGGCGACCGTCAGTTTGCTGTGGGTCGTCGACGCGGGGTGTGTCACGATGGTGCGGGAATCTCCCAGATTGGGTGAGTGCGACACCATTTTCACCGCGTCGAGAAAACGCCGCCCGCCCTCAAGGCCGCCATTCACCACGAGCACCACGATGCCGCCTCCCTGCGACATCTGCCGCTTGGCCAGATCGTATTGCGGATGTGATGGGAGAAACGGGTAGCGCACGGACGCCACGGCCGGATGCCTCTCGAAGTGCTGCGCGACGGTGAGCGCGTTGGCGCAGTGGCGGTCCATGCGAATCGCGAGGGTCTCGAGCGATTTCGAGAGAACCCACGCATTGAACGCACTCATGGCCGGGCCCGTGTGCCGCGCGAAGAAGCGGCAGTCCGCCACAAAGTCGGCGGCGCCCACGATTGCCCCGCCCAACACGCGGCCCTGGCCATCGATGTATTTCGTTGCGGAGTGCACGACAGCCGTGGCCCCGAAGGCCATTGGGCGCTGCAGGTATGGTGTCGCGAAACAATTATCCACCACGAGATCCACGCCACGCTCGCGCGCGAGCGCTCCCAGCCACTCGAGATCAATCAGTTCGAGTCCCGGATTCGAGGGGGTCTCCACGAAGATCATTCGGGTATTCGGGCGAATACCGGCGATCCACTGCGCCTGGTCGCCGGCATCGACGTAGCTGCTCTCGACGCCCCACTTGGGCAGGATGCGCGTGAAGATCTGATGCGTCGATCCGAACAGCGCGCGCGAGGCGAGCACGTGGTCTCCCGACGACACACGCGACGCGATCGCGGTAAACACCGCCGACATGCCGGAGGCGGTCGCGACACCATCGTCCCCGCCTTCCAGCAGGCAGAGTTTGCGCACGAACTCGTCGGTGTTCGGATTGGCGTAGCGGCTGTAGACGTTGCCGCTCACTTCTTCGGTGAACAGCGCACGGGCATGTTCCGCATCGTCAAACCGAAAACTCGACGTGAGAAACAGCGGCACCGAGTGCTCGCGCTCGGCCGTGATGGGCGCCTGCGTACGAATGGCAAG
>JAGNMU010000187.1 GCA_017991005.1 Gemmatimonadaceae bacterium
TGTTACAGGTCTGGTTGAACGTGAAGCCCGTCTTCGGCGGGTTGCCACGCGCACGAAGGTCAAAGCCCGAGCCGCCCACGTTCGGCGAGCTCACCAGATCGAGGAAGAACGAGAAGTTGGCCGGCGTCGAGAACGCGCGGTTGTACGTGGCGCGAATGTTCTGATTTTCGGTGGGCTTGAAAATCAGGGCGGCGCGCGGCGAGAAGAAGTTGCCTTCGATCACGTTGTTGCGATCGGTGCGCGCGGCCAGCAGGATTTCGATCTGCTTGGTCGGCTTCGTGCTGGACTGGAGATAGGCGCCGAATTCGGTGACGTTGTCGACGGCCTCGTTGCCGCCGTTGATCGTACCGCCGGTGCGCGGATCCGTCTTGATGTAGTCCACGCCGTACGTGAAGCTCTGCTTGCTGCCCAGATCAAAGCCGTGCTGCGCCTGCGCCGCGAACACACGCGACTGATCGACGATCGGCTGGCCGGAGCGCAGCAGGTAGGTGCCCTTGTCCGACGACGAGGTGTCGTTGCCGGCGTCGCTCAGGTTGAGGAAGGCCTGCATGAAGAGCTTGTTCCAGCGGACGCGCTGCTGCAGGCTGGTGTACGTCCAGCCCTTGATCTGCGCCGTGCCGTTGGCACCGGTGAGTTCAATGCCGCTGCCGACGTTGGTGTAGCCGAGCGTGGTGATGGCTTCCACGCCCTCGGTCGGGCGGACGTCGACGCGCGCTTCACCGCTGAAGCGCTGCAGGTCGAAATCGCGCTGATTGGCCTGGCCACGACGCGCGGCTGGAATATTGGTGGTATTCGGAAACGTGGGCGGCTCGGACTTGTCGTTGTATTCCCAGTCGCGGCCCTGCATGTACTCGCCCGACACCTTGTACGCGAGCTTGTTGTTCACCTTGCCCGCGTGGCGCAGGCCCGTGCGAATGATCGAACGCTCGCCGCCGTCGACGCTGATGGTGGTGCCCTGCGAGTTGAACGGCGACTTGGTGATCACGTGCAGCACGCCGGACGAACTGTTCGGGCCGTACAGCGCCGACGCCGGTCCGAGCAACACTTCCATGCGATCGATGTCTTCGTTGGTGCCGGTGAACAGGAACGGAACGTTGACACGCAGCGACGGCACGCCGGCGAAGCGGTAGTCCTGCAACATCAGCATCGAGCCGCTAAAGGCGTTGTTGAAGCCGCGCGCGACGACGTTGGCCTGCGCGATGCCGCCCTTGCTGATATCGATGCCGGGCGTGCCGCGCAGGTGATCCGTCACCGTCACGGCGGGCCGTTCTTCGATGCGCTCGGAGGTGATGACCGAAATCTGCGCGGGGGCATCGAGCGCCTTTTCCGGACGGCTGCGGCTGGCGGTGACCACGGTCTGGTCCAGCTGCGCCGCGCGCGTGTTCATCGAAATGTTGAGCGTCGCTCCCGCTCGCACGTTGGTAATCGTCTTCGGCTCGAAGCCGATGCGACGCGCGACGATGGTGTACGACCCATCCGCAAGATTCACCAGCCGGTAGGTCCCGTCTGGTCCGGAGATGGCGCCATACGTCTGCGCGCCCGTCGCGCGTATCTCGACGTTTTCAATCGGCGCGCCCGACGCTGCGTCGGTCACCTTGCCGGTAATGGTTCCTGACTGGGCGGACAAAGCGCCCGCCGCGAATGGCAGCACACCCAGCGCCATCAGCGTGGTCGCAAGAAAACGTCGAACCCGTATCACAGACATCGTACACCTCGGGAGGGGGAGAGAGGTACGTCGCGCCATCGGCTGACTTACCCGAATTGCGGCAAGCCCAAGAAGGAGGGAGGTATTGATGCCCCTATGTTCGCCGGACCGCGCAACGACGTCAATACGTGAAGAGACTTAGTCGGTACCGCAAATTCGGTCGAGGTCTTGAATTCCGACCAAGACGTCGCGAGGGCGGGCCCCGCCCTCGGATGGCGAGAGGACACCGGCCTCCTCGAGTTGATCGATGATACGGGCCGCGCGACCGTAGCCGATCTTGAGGCGACGCTGCAGCAGCGAGGTCGACCCCTGACGATGCTGAATGACCACCTCGGCGGCATCGCGGAAGAGTTTGTCGCGGTCGCCGCCACCGGGCTCGGCATCATCGTCGTCGCCGCCCGACGCCTTCGCCTCGATCGCGCGAATCGTCTCGAGAATATCCGGCTCTGCCGCCGGCAGGTCGCCACCCGCCTGCTCGGCGAGGCGGCGTGCCGCGGCGTTGGCGTACCACCCCAGCAGATGTTCGGTGTCCTCGCTCGAGAGAAAGGCCCCCTGCAGCCGGGAGGGCTCCGACTTGCCAGGCGGAATGAACAACATGTCGCCGTTGCCCAGGAGGGCTTCGGCGCCGGCGCCATCGATAATGGTGCGGCTGTCAATCTGCGACGCCACGCGAAACGCGATTCGGCAGGGGAAGTTAGCCTTGATGAGCCCCGTAATGACGTTCACGCTGGGCCGTTGCGTGGCCAGGATCAGGTGAATGCCAATGGCGCGCGCCTTCTGGGCGAGCATCGCAATCGGCGTTTCCACCTCGCCCTGCACCGTCATCATGAGGTCGGCCATTTCGTCGATCACCACGACGATGTACGGCAGCACACCACCTGAATACGTGCGGTCCTCAAAGGCCACCTCGGGATTGCGCGGGCGTTGAAGCGCCGCGCCCTCGCCGTCCGCATGCTGCTGCACCCGCTTGTTGAACTCCTGGATATTGCGGCAGGCATTGGCTTCGAGCAGCCGGTAGCGGTCCTGCATTTCCATCACCGCCCACTTGAGCACGGCGGCCGCATCACGATTGTCGGTAATCACCTTGTGCCGCAGATGCGGCAGCGTGTTGTACACGCTGAGTTCGACCATCTTCGGGTC
Organism: Gemmatimonadaceae bacterium; assembly: GCA_017991005.1. GTDB lineage: Bacteria > Gemmatimonadota > Gemmatimonadetes > Gemmatimonadales > Gemmatimonadaceae > Gemmatimonas. The sequence continues at coordinate 2,846 of JAGNMU010000187.1, forward strand.
GACCATCAGAAACCGCAGCGTCTTCGGCGTGTGACGATACGCCAGACTGGTGATGATCGTGTTCACGCACACCGATTTGCCCGATCCGGTGGCGCCGGCGATGAGCAAATGCGGCATCTTCGCGAGGTCGGCCACCACGGGACGGCCCTCGAGGTCTTTGCCCAGCGCGATGGGCAACGCCGCACGGGCCTGCCGAAACTCCGGCGCCTCGAGCACTTCGCGCAGCACCACCATTTCGGGCGACGGGTTGGGCACCTCCACACCGACAGCCCCGCGCCCGGGAATCGGCGCCACGATGCGAATACTGGCCGCGCGCATGGCGAGCGCGAGATCATCGGCCAGCGCTGCGATCTGCCGCACCTTGATGCCCGCTGCCGGCTCGATTTCGAATTGCGTGACCGTGGGTCCTGACGTCCGCCCCACCAGTTCCCCGTCGACCTTGAACGTTCGCAGGGTGGCCATCAGCTTCTCGCCGGCAAGATCGAGATCGCGCCGTCCGAGATCCGAGTTTCTGGCTGGAGCCGCCGCCAGCAGGTCGGTCGGCGGCAACTCGTCGCTGAACGCCGCCGAGTCGGCAGGTGCATCGAGTGCCGCATCGATCGCCGCGTCGCGTGCGCCGTCGGACTTGCTCTTTCCCTTCTTTCGGTCGGCAGGTTCGCGTGGCGGTGCGAACGACTCGGGCGCGGCGCGGGTAGCGCCAATCACATCCCGAACAATGGCGGGATCAACGGCCGGCAAGTCCTCCGGCTCGGGTGCCAGGCGCTCAGCCAACGTTCGACCGGTGCGCGGGCTCGCGTCGGCGGAGACCGGTGTTTCGGTGGCGCTCTGCTTCACGCCGCGCGGTCCGAGGAGCACACGAATCGGATTCCATCGCAGCGTCACCACGGTCAACGCGCTGGTCGCCAGCAGAAACACGATCCACGCGCCGGCCGCCCCGAGACCTTTGCGCAGATAGTGCGCCGCAAAACTTCCCCACAAGCCGGTGGCCGGCGATGTCGAGGGCTCGCCGCCCAACGCGAGGCCGATGGCTAACGGCACCAGTGCAACCACGCCGGCAAACAGCAGTCCCCATTCGACCGCCTGATCATCTCGCTGACGCAGCGTGCCGAACAGCACGAGACCCACGACCAGGAAGCCCAGCGCAATCAGCGCCGTCCCCGGTACGCCCACGGTCATCACCAGTGCACACCGCACGTAGGTGCCGGTGGGTCCGAATGCCCCAACCGCATCGAGGCACGTCGCACCGGCCGGTACGCGCTGAAAGACCAGCGCCCCGCCGACAAATACGGCCAACAGCGTCAGCGCGATCGCGGCAAACTCCCGACGCAGCAATCGTGCGTCCATCGGCTGCGCTCTCAGTCCTCGCCCGCGGGAAGCGCGCGCAATTGGCGATCACTGTAGCGAATCGCGACCGGCACGGAGTCGACCGCCAGACACGCGATGACGTCCTCCTCAAAGCCCGCCGTGATAAGCGACCGCGCGTGGGTGGCATCACTGGCGAGTGCGGCGGCGCTCTCCTGATAGGGTCGTTCGATCATCTCCGCGAGGCGCGCGCCGTCGCCCAATTGCACGTCGGGAAAAGCCGTACGAATGCCCCGCACCAGCCGTCCGGCGCAGACGGCGTCTTCAAGAGCAATGTGGCGCTCGGTGCCGGCACACACGATGGTGACATCGGTCGTGCCCGCTGCCGCCGCGCACACGGCGTCGATGGTTGCCTGCGCGTTCACGAACCCGGTGAAAAAGCACGAGCGCGCGCCGTGCGTGGACGTGAGCGCCAACGTGCCGTTGGTGGTCGTGAAGATGACCGTCCGGCCACCCACGAGGGTGGCCGTGTACTCACGCGGCGAGTTACCGAAATCGAAGCCGGGAATGCGTACCATGCGGCGTTCCCCTCCGAGCCGGACCGACTCCTGATCCATCGTGCGCGCGCGCTGCGCGGCCTCTTCCACCGTCTCGTACGGAATCAGCGCCCGCGCACCGTTGGCCAGTGCACACGCCGCTGTCGTCGCCGCACGCAACACGTCGATGACCACGACCACGCGATCCGCCACGTCGGCGGGCGCGACGGGCGCCTCGCCGAGCAGCACATCCACCTTCACTAAGCAGGCTCCTTGAGGAGTTCGGCCCCTTCGAACTCCAGCCACTTCGTATGCACCTTGCCGGCCTGGAAGCCGGGATGCTGCATCACCCGCGCGAGGAACGGCATCGTGGTCCGCACCCCTTCGATCACAAAGCTCTCAAGCGCAATCTGCATGCGCTTGAGCGCTTCCTCACGCGTATTGCCCTGCACGATGAGTTTGGCAATCATCGAGTCGTAGAACGGCGGCACGGTATACCCCGCGTACGCATGCGTGTCGATCCGCACGCCCGGGCCGCCGGGCTGATGAAACGTGTCGATACGCCCCGGCGATGGCTGGAAGTTGCGCGACGGGTCTTCGGCGTTGACGCGGCACTCGATGACGTGCCCGCGAAACGCCGGCGTGCTGGTCACCGACAGCGGCAATCCGGCCGCCACGCGAATCTGCTCCTTCACGAGATCGACGCCGGTGAGCATTTCCGTCACCGGATGCTCCACCTGAATGCGCGTGTTCATCTCCATGAAGTAAAACGAGCCATCTTCATCGAGCAGCATCTCGATGGTGCCGGCACCAACGTAGTTGATAGCCTTGGCGCCGCGCACGGCGGCCTCGCCCATGCGCTCACGCAATTCGGGCGTCATCACCGGGCACGGCGCTTCTTCGATCAGCTTCTGGTGGCGGCGCTGCACAGAGCAGTCGCGCTCGCCCAGGTGAATCACGTTCCCGTGCGTATCGCCCAGAATCTGAAACTCCACGTGACGCGGACGCTCGAGGAATTTCTCGACGTACACATCGCCGTTGCCGAACGCCGAGAGGGCTTCGGAGCGCGCCAGCTGGAACGAGCGGGCGAAGTCATCGGGATCGCGCGCCACCCGCATGCCCTTACCGCCGCCGCCGGCAGCCGCCTTGATGATGACGGGAAAGCCGATCTCGCGCGCAAAACCCAACGCCTCTTCCACGTCTTCGATTGGGCCAGGCGTGCCAGGCACGATCGGCACACCCACTTCTTGCATCGCGCGACGCGCCGACGCCTTGTCGCCCATGACACGGATCTGGTCGGGCGTCGGGCCGATGAACGCGATCCCGGACGCGCGACAGGTTTCGGCGAACTCGGCGTTCTCCGCCAGAAAGCCGTACCCCGGGTGAATGGCGTCCGCGCCCGTGATTTCGGCGGCCGCGATGAGTCGCGGAATCTTGAGATACGAATCCTTGCCGGGCGGCGGACCAATGCAGACGTCATCGTCGGCGAATCGCACATGCAGCGATTCGCGGTCGGCTTCGGAGTAGACCGCGACCGTCTGGATGTCGAGTTCGCGGCACGCCCGGATGACGCGGAGAGCGATTTCTCCGCGGTTAGCGATCAGAACCTTTTTGAACATGTCGTTGGGCAGGGGGCCGGCATCACGGGCCGGCGGAGGACCCCGCCGCCCGCCGGGGTGGCCGCTACGCGACCGGCCCCGTGTCGAGCCACGCAGAATGGTGGCGAGGCCGCTCGATTGACGCTAGGGCGGAAGCCGCCGAAGCGTCCGGAAACTCCTGCCCTACTGGCCTAACGCGGTCCTGAGCCGGTCTGCGGCCCCCGGAATCCATCCCACGTCGCATCGCTCGACCCATCCACACCCTGGACGCGCAGGGCCAATTCGGCCGGGTTGGTCGCATAGAACTGCGCGCTCTCGTACGAGATGATGCCGCGCGAGAACCACTTCATCAGCGACTGATCGAAGCTCTGCATGCCATACGCCACACTGCCTTCCTTGATCAGATCCGGAATGTTGAGCGTGCTGCTCAAGTCGCGGATCTGGTCGCGGACGGCCTCGGTGTTGACCAGCACTTCGCACGCCGGCACGCGACCCGGCTCATCGGCACGCGGCACGAGGCGCAGCGAGATGACGGCCGACAGGGCGTTGGCCAACGCAAATCGCACTTCGTTCTGCTGGTGCGGCGGATAGAACGACAGGATGCGGTTGATGGTCAACGTCGCATCGGTCGTGTGCAGCGTGGAAAAGACCAGGTGTCCCGTGCCGGCGGCCTTGAGCGCCACGTCGAGCGTCTCCAGATCGCGAATTTCACCGATCATGATGACGTCGGGGTCCTGCCGGAGCACGCGACGCAACGCCTGCGCGAACGTCGCGGTATCCGTGCCGATTTCGCGCTGGTTGATATGGCTCTGCTGGTCGCGATGCACGAACTCGATCGGGTCTTCGATCGTGATGATGTTCGCCGCACGGCGCTCGTTGATGTGCTGAATCATGGCTGCGAGCGCGGTGCTCTTGCCCGATCCGGTCACACCCGTCACCAACACCAGCCCACGCGGCTTCATGGCGATCTGCTCCAGCACGGGCGGCAGATTCAATTCACGAATCGTCGCCGCGGCATGCATGATCGAGCGCATGGCGAAGGCGACGGTGCCCTTTTGCTGATAGACGTTGACGCGAAAGCGCCCAATCCCCGGCACGTTGATGGCGAAGTCGGCCTCGCGCATCTCCACGAACTCGCGCAGCTGTGCGGGCGGCAGCAGGTGCTCAGCGAGCGTACGCAGCTCTTCCGGCCGCAATGCCGGCATGGGCAGCGGTACGAGGTCTCCGTGCAGACGCAATGTCGGAGCGCGCCCCACCTTGAGGTGGAGATCCGACGCGCCTTCCCGCACCATCCGCTGCAGCGCCGCCTTCAGGTCGAGCCCCGCTACAGGAGGCGCCGCGGGTGCAGCGCCGGAGACCATCGTCATGGTTACATGTCTCAGCCGTTTGGATCGATGCGATAGAGCACTTGTCCGTATTCGACCGGATGCGCGTCCGTGACGTTGAACTCACGCACCACACCCGAAAACTCGGACTCGAGCTCATTCATGATCTTCATCGCTTCGATGATGCAGACGATCTGTCCTTTGTTGATGCGATCGCCGACTGTCACGTACGGCTTCGCACCGGGCTCCGGAG
>JAGNMU010000188.1 GCA_017991005.1 Gemmatimonadaceae bacterium
TGGGATTCTGGCGCCCCCTCCTGATCCTACCACGCACGGCGTGAATGCGCTGTTCCGCCACACGGTCCGCCGCCTTGTACGTCGGGATGTTCGTGTCGTTGGCCAGCCGGAAGACACTCAGGACGGTTGTGTAGATTTCGTCCGCCTTGCGCAGCGACCGTTCGCGACTCCAGCCCGTGAGTTCGCTGTAGACGTTGATGACGCCGCCGGCATTGGCGACATAGTCGGGCGCATAGAGGATCCCGCGCGCTTCGAGCGCATCACCATGCCGATCTTCGAGCAGCTGGTTGTTGGCCGCTCCGGCGACAATCTCGACCTTGAGCTGCGGGATAGTGTCGTCGTTGAGCACCCCGCCCAGCGCGCAGGGCGTGAAGATGTCGGCTTTGACGCCATAGATCTCCTTGAGCGGCACCACGCTTGCACCGGTGGCGTCGACCACGCGCTGAATACGTCCCGCATCGATATCGGTGACAATCAGCTTGGCGCCGGCTGAGTGCAGCTCATTCGCCAGATGATGTCCGACATGGCCGAGGCCCTGAATGGCGACCGTGCGTCCTTCGAGCGAGTCACTGCCCCACCGCTCAAAGGCGGACGCCTGAATGGCGCGAAACACCCCGTGCGCCGTCACCGACGACGGATCACCCGACTTGGACCCGATGCCGGTGACGAACTTCGTCTCCATGTGCACGAAGTCCATGTCTTCGACCGTGGTGCCCACGTCTTCTGCGGTGACGTACCGTCCGCCCAGCGAATCGACAAAACGGCCATGCGCGCGGAAGAGCATTTCGCGATTGGACGTCTTGTTGTCGCCGATGATGACCGACTTGCCGCCGCCCAGATTGAGACCGGCCACGGCATTCTTGTAGGTCATGCCGCGCGAGAGACGCAACGCGTCGGTCGCCGCTTCGTCGTCGGTGGCGTAGTTCCAGAAGCGGCACCCGCCGAGGGCGGGACCGAGCGTGGTGTCGTGAATGGCGATGATACCGCGGTATCCGGACGCCTTGTCGTGGCAGAAGACCACCTGCTCGTGGCCCATCTCGGCGATCGTTTCGAAGTAACGCATCAGAGGTTCAGTCGGAGAGAGTGCCGTCGGCGGCCGCGGCTGCGGCCAGTGTTTCACGCGAAATCACGATGCGCTGAATTTCCGAGGTGCCTTCGTAGATCTCGGTCACTTTTGCATCGCGGAAGTAGCGTTCGACGGGATAGTCGGTCACGTAGCCGTAGCCGCCAAAGATCTGGATCGCTTGCGTGGTGACCCACATCGCGGTTTCGGTGGCGAAGAGTTTCGCCATGGAGCTGAAGCGGGTGACATTCTCACCACGCTCCTTGGCCGCAGCGGCGGCGTGCAACAACGTGCGCGCTGCGGTAATGCGGGTGGACATGTCGGCGATCTTGAACTGAATGGCCTGAAACTCGCCGATGGCCTTCCCGAACTGCTTGCGTTCACCCGCGTACCGGCACGACGACTCGAGCGCGGCGCGCGCGATGCCGATGGCCTGCGCGGCGATACCGAGGCGGCCGTGATCGAGTGAACTGAGCGCGTACCCAAAGCCCTTGCCTTCGGCGCCCAGCAACCGGGAGCCCGGCACGCGACAGTGATCGAGTGTGATCTGCACGGTGGGCGAGGCGCGCAGGCCGAGTTTGGATTCCTTCTTGCCTACATGAAAACCGGGCAGATCGGGCGTGAGGATGAACGTGGAAATGCCGCGGCCGCCGCGTCGCGCGTCGGAGGAATCGGTGCGCGCCATGCAGAGCAGCACGTCGGCCTTGTTGCCGTGGGAGACCCACGCCTTCGTGCCGGACAGAATCCAGTCGTCGCCGTCGCGCACAGCCTGACAGCGCAACGACGCGGCATCCGAACCCGCTTCGGGCTCGGAGAGACAAAACGCACCCAGCCATTCCCCGCGCGCCATCGGCGGCAGAAAGTGCTGCTTTTGCGCCCCGTCGCCGTAGTTGAGGATCATCTGCGTCGGCAGCGAGTTGTGCACGCTGAGCAGCACGGCCGCTGACGAGTCGGCGACGGCGATCTCTTCGAGTGCCAGCAGATAACTCTGCGCGTCGAGCCCCAGTCCGTCGTAGGCCTCGGGGATGAGCATGCCGAAGAATCCGAGTTCGGCCATCTGCAACACCATCTCGCGATCGAAGCGTTCTTCGCGATCGCGTTCGGCGGCCATCGGCACGAGTTCACGCTCGGCGTACGTGCGCGCGAGCGTGCGGATCTCCTGCTGCGTTTCGGTGAGTGCCAGAAGTCCCATGAGGTGCTCAGTACTGGTAGAAGCCGCGGCCCGACTTTTTTCCGTACCACCCGGCCGCCACGTATTTGCGAAGCAACGGACACGGACGGTACTTGGGATCACCCAGTCCCTCGTGCAGCACGTTGAGAATGGCGAGACAGGTATCGAGGCCGATGAAGTCGGCGAGTGCGAGCGGCCCCATCGGGTGGTTCATGCCCAGCTTCATGACGGTGTCAATCGCCTGCGGCGTGCCCACACCTTCCATCACGCAGTAGATCGCTTCGTTGATCATCGGCATGAGGATGCGATTGGCCACGAAGCCCGGATAGTCGTTCACCTCGACCGGCGTTTTGCCCAGCACCGTGGAGAGCGCCATCACCCGCTGCGTCGTCTCGTCGCTGGTGGCGAGTCCGCGAATGACCTCGACCAGTTGCATGACCGGCACGGGATTCATGAAATGCATGCCGATCACCAGTTCGGGGCGCTTGGTACGCGCCGCGATCTCGGTGATGGAGATCGAACTGGTGTTGGAGGCGAGAATCGCGCCGGGCGGAGCGATGCGATCGAGATCTTCGAAGATGCGGAACTTGAGGTCCACGCGTTCGGTGGCGGCTTCCACCACGATGTCGGCCGTGGACGCCGCATCGAGGGTGGTGCTGGTGGCGATGCGCGCGATGGCCGCGCCCGCTGCCTCGCTGGTCACCGACCCTTTCTTCACCTGACGGTCGAAGTTTTTCGCGATCGTCTCCTGACCGCGTGCGAGTGCATCGGCACTGACGTCGATCATGGTGACGTCGTGTCCGCTGGCCGCGAACACATGCGTGATGCCGTTGCCCATCTGCCCTGCGCCGACGACGGCGACGCGGCGCACGCTCTGCACCGGGTGCTCGCTGCCCTGCCCGCTTTCACTCACGCGCACTGTTCTCCGAAGGAAAGGAAGTTGAACTGTCTGTAAGCCGATTCAGTGGCGCGGATGACCGTGGTGCGGATGTCCGACGCGCCTGACGCGCATGCACCACCAGCGCACCACCCATGACGAGCAGCGCGGCGGCGCCGCCTTCGGGGCCCCAGGCACCACCGGTCCACCAATCGGGACCGGCGATGACGGTGCGATAGCCCGGTGTCTCAAACAGGATGCCGCTGACCGGCATGTGCAACACGGCCGCCATCACCCAATTCCAGGCGACATGTGCACACCAGGCAGCCGGGAGGCTGCCGGAGAACTCACGAATGGCGCCGAGCCCGAATCCGGCGGTGACCACCAGCAGCGTCGAGAGCGCGTTGGCACCGGGGTTGAGCAGATGTACGGTGCCAAAGGCGATGGCGGTGGTCCAGCGCGCCACACGCACATCGGCCGCCTCTTCGGCGACCGTCCACAGGTAGCCACGAAACAGCAACTCTTCCCAGAGCGCCGCCGGGGCCAGCAGCAGTGCCAGTCGGAGTGAGGTGGCGGACCACGAGGAGGCCAGCGGCGCACCATCGATGGACGTCGCAAGCGTTTCGATGCGCGCGCTTCCACTGACCCAGAGCAAGGCAAACGTGGCGAGGATCGCCAATGCGCCGATGCCAACGCCACCAAGCAGCGTGCGCGGTCGCCACGCGCCGGTTCCCAACGCGACGGCGTGCCATGGACGTTGGTCGACCATGCGCAACGCGACGACCAGCGAGGCGCCGATCGCCGCGAGCGTGACCCACGGATACGCGGGGGTTCGTGTCCCGAACGCACCGCTGATGCCACCGACGAGCGGCGTCAGCACCGACTCGACGACGGGCTGAAAGAGCGCCAGCGCGAGAGCAAACACCGCCAGGCGCCAGACGACACGGAGTCGACCAGGCTCGGCGTATAACCAGCGCGGCCCATCCGATGGCGCGCGCCACCGATCGGGATCGAGGTTGAGTGAACGCCCCGACGGCCGATCGGTCACGGCGGCACGAGCCGCGAGCATCCGAGTGGGTTACGTACCCTGATGAGCCGGCTCAGTCGACACGTTCAACGGAGAGCGCGACCGCATCACCGCCGCCCAGGCACAGCGTGGCGAGACCCGTGCGCAACTTCCGGTCGGCCAATGCGTGCAGCAGCGTCACCAGCACGCGGGTGCCGCTGGCGCCGATGGGATGTCCCAGCGCGATGGCGCCGCCGTTCACATTCACACGCGACGCGTCCCATCCAAGTCCGTTGCCATCGGCCAGCGACTGCGAGGCGAAGGCTTCGTTGGCCTCGATGAGATCGTAGTGGCCGATGGTGGTGCCGGCCTTCTTCATCAGGTTGTTGACGGCGGTGATCGGCGCAAAAAACAGGTCGCGTGGATCGCCGGCGCCGGTGGCGTAGCCGGTGATGCGTCCGAGGATGGTGAGCCCATGCTCACGCGCGTACGCCTCGGACACCACCACCACGGCTGCCGCGCCATCGTTGAGCGACGACGCGTTGCCGGCCGTGACGCTCAGCGACGGATTGCTCTTGGCCGCCGACGGAAACGCGGGGCGCAGTTTGGCGAGCGATTCGGCGGTGGTATCGGCGCGCGGCCCTTCGTCGGTATCGACAATGGTGGGGCCTTTGCGGCCGGGCACTTCGACGGGCACGATCTCGGTGGCAAACTTGCCGCCCTGCTGCGCCGCGATGGCCTTGGCGTGCGACGCCGCCGAAAAGGCGTCCTGATCGGCGCGTGCGATGTTGGCTTTGGTGGCGGTGTATTCGGCGTGTTCACCCATATGCACGTCGCAGGTGCCGCACCACAGGCCGTCCTTGATCATGCCATCGACCATGGTCTGATCGCCGATCTTCACGCCACCGCGCATGCCGTACACGTAGTGCACCGCGTTGGACATCGACTCCATGCCGCCAGCGATGATGACCTGCGCGTCACCGGCCTTGATGGCCTGTGCAGCGAGCATGACGGCCTTGAGTCCCGATCCGCAGACCTTGTTGACCGTGACGGCCGAGACGCTGGACGGGACGCCGGCCTTGAGCATGGCCTGTCGTCCGGGTGCCTGTCCCGTGCCGCCCTGCAGCACATGGCCCATGATGACTTCCTGCACCTGGTCGGCCGCAACGCCACTGCGTGCAAGCGCCGCACGGATGGCAATGGCGCCCAGATCGGTCGCCGAGAGGGCGCTGAGGCCCCCGAGATACCGCCCGATCGGGGTGCGAGCGGCACCAACGATGACGGGCTGGCGGGAAAGCTCTGACATGACACGGGATTAGGGGCACGCGGACGCGCCGGTTCGCGCGGGCCTGGCGCCCGGGCGGCTCCCCAAGGGGAAGCACAGGAAAATAATCGATTGCGGGGGCGAGGGGGGTGCCCTGACCGTCCAATTCGGTGCCGGTGTGCGCCCGGCGCGTTGGCGGTTGTTGGGAGAGGTCCCGGCGCTTCCGCGGAATCGCGTGGCCAGCCGTTTCAGGCAATGGGTTGGCGGTTGGCGGTCCGGAGGGGAATTGCACGCTCGGGGCACCTTGATGCCCTCCTGACCGCCAACCGCTGACCGATTGCCTGAAGCAGCCGGCGAGCGAGTCTCCCCAGCGCAGACGCATCTCAGCCCACCAACCGCCGGCCGGTGTGCGCACGGTTGGCGGTCCGGAGGAGAACGGCGTGGAGGACGCGAAGCACGTCTGAACGCGAAGCGCGCGGAGGACCTGGGAGCGCGCGAAGGACAGCCACCACTTTCTTCTTTTTGGCGGTTCTTCGCGTCCTCGCTGTTTCTCGGCGTGCTTCGCGTTCAGAGGTGCTTCGCGGGCTCAGGCGGTTCTCGAAGTCCGGAGAGAACGGCCTGAGCCTGAGAACGGCGTGGAGGGCGCGAAGCACGTCTGAACGCGAAGCGCGCGGAGGAGCCGGGAGCGCGCGAAGGACAGCCACCACCATTTTTCTTTTGGCGGTTCTTCGCGCACTCGCAGTTGCTTTGCGTGCTTCGCGTTCAGAGGTGCTTCGCGGGCTCAGGCGGTTCTCAAAGTCCGGAGAGAACGGCCTGAGCCTGAGAACGGCGTGGAGGGCGCGAAGAACACCCTATCGCCGAGGACGCGGAGGAACCGGGAGCGCGCGAAGGACAGCCACCACTTTCTTCTTTCGGCGGTTCTTCGCGTCCTCGCTGTTTCTCGGTGTGCTTCGCGTTCAGAGGTGCTTCGCGGGCTCAGGCGGTTCTCGAAGTCCGGAGAGAACGGCCTGAGCCTGAGAACGGCGTGGAGGGCGCGAAGAACACCCTATCGCCGAGGACGCGGAGGAACCGGAAGCGCGCGAAGGACAGCACCCACCATTCTTTGGGCGGTTCTTCGCGTCCTCGCTGTTTCTCGGCGTGCTTCGCGTTCAGAGGTGCTTCGCGGGCTCAGGCGGTTCTCAAGGCTCGACGTGCTCAGGCGGTTCTCACCTGGGTCCGGCGCCCAAACCTCAGGCGTCGAAGCCGACGACGAGGTTCATGCCGGCTTGCCGGGCGCGTTCGACGGCGGTGGACGCTGAGGCGATGAGGGCGTCGACGCTGGTAATATCGTCGGTCACCTCGGCCACGCCCACGGAGAGGGTGCACCGGACGGACTGCACGTCGCCGGTGAACACGTGTCGCTGCATGCGTTCACGGATGCGCTCGGCGAGCACCAGTCCGCCGGAGAGTTCGGTACTCGGGAGGAGGACCGCGAACTCCTCCCCGCCCACTCGTCCCAGCACGTCCGTCGTACGCGACTCCTGCCGGCAGACGCCGGCAATCGTCCGCAGCCACTCATTGGCGAAATCTTCGCCGTGCAAGACGCTGATATCGCGAAAGTTGTCGGGCGCGACCAGCAGCAGCGATAGCGGCTGGCTATAGCGACGGGCGCGCGCCACTTCGACCACGGCGACATCGAAGAAGGCGCGACGTGTGGACGCGCCGGTGAGATAGTCGGTGTTGCTGCTCGCGTCGTCGCGGACCGCTTCTTCGAACTTGCGTCGCTCGGAGAGGTCGCGCGTGACGACCGAATAGCCGACGGCGGCACCATCCGCGCCACGCAGCGCCGTCACCACCGTGTCGGCCCAGAAGGAGGATCCATCGCCACGCACGCGAAATCCTTCCTCTTCACACCAGCCATCGCGGGCGGCCTGCGCGAGCGTCTCCCGCATGTGCGCCTCGCCACCGGCCTCGGCCGGTACCAACTGCGCCATGGAGCGACCGACGGCGTCACCAGCACTCCAGTGATGCACGCGCTCCGCTGCTTCACTCCACGAATCGATCAGCCCCTGCTCGTTGATCGTATAGATCGCGTAGTCACGAACGGCGCGTTCGACGGCATGGCGCTGTTGGGACAGCCGGGCAATAACGCCGCGCGCTTCGGCCAGCGCACTGGCATCGGTGGCGACGGCGACGATGCGCGACGGTGCCACTTTCACGAGTGACAGATGCACGCCACGCTGCTGACCGGGAGCCAGCAACTCGACCGATTCGACGATCACGCCGCGTGGCGCACCGTAGCTGCGCACACGGGCTGCCAGATCCGGCGCCACCGAGCTCAAGGCGGAGAACAGATCGTCGAGCGTCCCACTCCGCGTGAACGGCGTGAGCAGATTCCGCGCTGCCAGATTGGCGACTTCGACGCGCCCGTCGTCGTCTACTTCGACGAGACCGACGGGCGACAGTACAAAGAGATCGAGCAGCGCTTCCGGGG
>JAGNMU010000005.1 GCA_017991005.1 Gemmatimonadaceae bacterium
TGGCAGTGGCAGTGGCAGTGGCAGTGGCAGTCGCTGTTGCAGTGGCAGCGGCAGTTGCAGCGGCAGTGGCAGCGGCAGTTGCGGTCGCAGTGGCGGCAGCGTCAGGTGCGCATGTCAGCAGTTGCCTGACCCGCGGTGCTATCGCGTCGACACGCCCTGCGGCGTATGGAGCGACGCGTGTTGTTCGAACCACGCGATCGTCTCGGCCGCCACCTCGTCCCGACCGTAGTCGGCCGAGAGGATGTGGCCGCACCCGGACAACCAATGCATGACCTTGTCCGGACTGCCGATCGCCGCGAAATGTCGGCGCGCGTCCGCTTCGCTGATGCGGTTGTCCTCGCGCGATTGCATGTACAGCGTCGGAACCCGCAGCGTCGGCAGCACTGCCTCGGCCGCACGCGCCACCGCGCGAAGCTCCGTCATCGTACGCGCGGTGATCACACCAGGCCCGAGTGCGCGCGCCTTCGCTTCGGCGTCGTGCAGTGAACGATCGCCGCCGCTGCCCTGGAAGTACGGCGACGTGAGCTGCAGCACCCACGCCAGTGCCGTGCGCAGCTGGATCGACCATGGCATGCTGAGATAGGGTGCCAGCAGCACCAGCGCGGGAATCTCAGGATGCGCCGCGGCGAGCAACGTCGCCAACGCACCGCCCATCGATTGGCCGCACACCACCACGATGTCGTGCTCGGCGCGCAGTGCCGAGTAGTGCGCCGCGACGGCCTGGCGCCAGAGCGCGGCGCGGCTGTCGCGCGCCATCAGCGGGAGTCGCACCCCATGTCCCGGAAGACGCGGTGCCAGCACGCTCCACCCCGCCTCGTGCAATCGAGTCGCCAGATACGCCATCGACTGCGGCGTGTCATTGAACCCATGCAACACCAGCGCCGCACGCCCTGACGCGTGCGGCAGCCGAATGTCCTCTGCCCCCACCACGACGCCGTCTGCATTCGCCGCAAATCGGCGCGCATGCGCCTGCTCGAACCGTTCCCGAGCAGCGCGCCGACCGAACATCAGTACCGCGGAATGGTCGCGTCGACGGAGGTACTCCACGCGTCGATCCCGCCCGTGATGTTCAGCACGCGCGAAAACCCCTGCGCCCGCATCCAGTTGGCGGCCATCTCGCTGCGCATGCCGTGATGACACAGCACGGCGTACTCCGCCGTACGCTCCAACCGGTTGATCGCCGATGGCAGGGTCGACATCGGAATCAGGGTGCTGTTTGGAACACTCGCCAAATCAAATTCCCACGGTTCGCGCACATCCAGCACGACCAGCGCGTCGCCTTGCGCCAGTCGTGCCGCCACCGCACTCGGTTCGATATCCAGGACGTCATCCATTCGGTCGTCTCGTGTCAGAACGCGTAGGCGCGTGGGTGGATCAACGCGCCGAAAGCAGTCGACGCGCTTCGTCGATCGCGTTGGCGGCATCGCCAAAACCTCGCGCAAGATCGGTGATCTCGGTGAGTGCAAGCGCGCGATCACCCGCGCGAACCGCTTCGTTCACACCAGGGAAGTTCATGTTCGCGTACCCGTTGTCGATGTCCGCGACGTAAATGAGCGACCGGTACCACGGGCGACCCTTGAGCCCGCTCGGACGCGCAAACGCGCGCTCCACCTTGAGCAGCGCGGCATTCGTGCCCGCCTGCACGGGACGCGCGACGCCCTGCGTCAACATGCTGTCTCGCGTTGCGGCGAAAGCTTGCGCGGAACGCTCGAGTCGGGTGATCGCCGCGGCCAATGGCGCGACGGCGGTCGAGTCCCACCCCTTGGCACCAAATCCCCGACGCAGCGCCGGCAGATATCCGCGCATCGTCCGTGCAAACTCAGCGTAGTCGTACGGCAAGATCTCCGCGTTGGCGATGCGCAGTGCCATCGCCGCACCGATGCGCGCCGCCGTGGCATGATACAGAAAGCCCGGATCACCAAAGCGCTCCATCCAGGCATGCGTATCGTACGCCGAGTGGTACGTGCCGGCCGGCCCGCCAAAGCCCCACTCGGCGATCGGAATGCCAAGGTGATTGTAAAAGCCGGCAAAGTCACTGCCACCACCCGGATCACCCATGGGCGGCTCGAGCGTGTCGGCGCGCGTGCCGCTCGTGCTCCGCCACGAGTCATAGACGGACCCGGTGCCCTTCGGCACCGGCACCTGCTTCACCACATCGCGCAGCACCGCACGCAGCGATGGCGTCCCGCCGCCACCAAACTGCGAGCCCTGCGCCGCCACGTCCTGGTTGAGATACGCCACCGCGCCTTTCTGCAGGCGCAGCGAGTCTTCTTCCACAAATTCACTGCTGCCTACCAGTCCCCATTCTTCCGCGTCCCAGGTAGCGAACACGATGGTGCGCTTGGGGCGAATGCCGCGCTTGGCCATGTCGGCCAGCGACTGCGCCGCTTCCAGCACACTCACGGTACCGCTGATGTTGTCGGCCGCGCCCGGTCCCCACGCATCACGATGTCCGCCGATGTACACGTATTCGTCGGGAAACTCCGAACCGCGCAGATAGCCCAGCGTGTTGTAGATCGCCTTCGTGCCGTCGGTCGCCGCATCAGTGGTGACTTCGACCTTCACCCGCACCGGGCCGGGCCCCACGTGATAGCGGAGCGACAGACCACCCTGCCAGTTGGCCGGGATGTCCGTGCCGCGCACCTGATTCATCAGGAGTTCGGCGTTGGCCGCACTGATGGGCACGACCGGAATCTTGGGCAGCGCCGTCTGCTCCAGCGGAATGCGCGGTGCCCCCGGCGTGCTCGCGTAGCCCGGCGTGCGTGGATCGCCGGCGCCATTGAACACGCTGCCGCGCTGCAATCCGCGCGACGGACGCATCGGACCCTCGGGGTACACATCACCGCGCGCGAAGCCGTCGTCGAGTGGATCAGTATAGATGAGGAGCGCCACGGCGCCGCGCTTTTCGGCCTCGCGTGCCTTGATGCCGCGGAAGCTCCGGCCGTAGCGCGCCATCACCACCTTGCCCTTCACCGACACGCCCATCGAATCGAGCACCGCGTAGTCTTCAATGAGCCCGAAGTTGGCGAACACCAGTTCGCCCTGCCCCACGCCCGCCGCGCTCGATCCGTTCACGGTGAGGTACTGCTTCATCGCCGTGACCGGATCACCGGGGATGGCCGGCTCCGACAGGTTGAGTACCGTGGTGTCGCGGCCCATGCGCGTGATTTTCACGCCGGTCGCATGTGGCAGCCACACATCGTAGCGGCGCAGCTCGGTCTCGAGACCCATCGCCTTCATTTGCGCGATGACGTAGTCAGCCGTGCGCTTCTGCGCGGGCGTTCCGGCCACGTGCGGTTCTTTTGAAAGCACCGCGGAATGTGTCTTGGCCCGCGCCGGCGCCGGTCCGCGAATGGCGTCCTGTTCGGCGGTGCGCTGCGTGGCCGCCGAGGCCGGCGAGTAGCCGGGCATCGCACTGCCGCCGCGGGTGGCTTGCGCGAACAGCGGCGTGGCAGAGAGCGCGGTGCCAACCACCAGCAGCGGCGCGATCGCAAAAGCAGTGTGACGCACAGAGAAGCGCACGAGGAGATGTCCCGGGTCCGAGGCGATGCAGGCGCGGACCGGAGGTGGCATCGAATGATGCGACCCCCGCGCGCGGCGTATCACGGATGCTGCCGTGTTTGCCGCGGTGTGGCAAGGGACAGTTGCCTACCCGTCGCTCTCGTACTCCTCCGCCGCGCGCAGCATCGCCTGCTGCAGCAGCGCCTCGCGATCGCCATCGTCGGGCAGGGCGGTCGTCAGCGCCGCAAACTGCCGGCGCATTTCATCGTCCACCTGCGCCGCCGTCGGCGACTGCACACCAAGCACGGACAGCGACATGGCCGACAGATCGCGCAACTGGCGGAGCGTTTCCGGATCGAGCGCGGCCAGCGCCGCGGGCACGGCCGGGACACTCCGCGGTGTTTTCTCCCGGCGTCGTGACGGTGCTTCGAAGAGGGCCCGGACAGGCGCGAACGTCACGACAAACGAGCCGGCCGTGTACTCCTCGTAGCCCGTGATCACGTTCCGGCGGCGCAGCGACGGTAACAGTTTGACGATCGCCTCGCGCACCGGCGAGAAGCCGTCAAGGCTCCGCTGCCCGCGTCCCGTGATGATCAGGGCCTCACTCGCCCCCTGCACCTGCAACGTGCGCAACCACGCTTCGGTCTGCGTGGCCGCCTGCATCGCCGTCGGCTGCTGCGCCCGGAGGTTGAGCGTGCGACCGGTGCCAAAGCGCAGTTCATCAAACGCCCGCTTAAGCGGTGCCACCTCGGTGTCGTCCGTTCGCATGCCACGGGCCCTCGGCTGTTGGTGACATCGGGGCGACCAGCACCTCTGCTACCGTCGCGTGCTCGGCGGGCGCACCAACGCCTCCCGCAACACACGTCCGTCAATCGCCTCGATCGGTTCCACATCCGTGACCGCACCCAGCGTCGGGGCGACATCCACGGAACGCACCGGGTTGGTGTACCGCCCCGGTTTGAACATCGGCCCCATGAAGATCACAGGGATGTGTGCATCGTAGTCGTGCGGCGAGCCGTGCGTCGCATACCGCGTGGTGTACCAGTAGTAGTATGGCTTGAACGTCACCGTAAGGACCGCCTTGAGATCTGGCGGCACCGAATGCAGCCAACGCCTGGCAATCTTGTCGCCGCGCGCGGCGTCGCGGGCCAGTGTGCTCACCCGGTCCACGCGCAGCATTCCCGGCAGCGCCAACAGTGCCGTCCGAATGGCCGTGACTACCGAATCACTGTTCACGCCCTTCGCCGCCAGTCGCGCGCGATCCAGTGAGACGATGCCCGACTGCAGCAGCAGCGCGTCCCCTTCCACGCCGCGCGCCGCCAGGGCGCTTCGCGCCGCATCCATCACCGGACGCGGATCGACTCGACCACGGTCCTTATCCGTTCCCGGAAAGTAGGCCTCAGGGAATGGCGCCACGCCATGATCGGCGCCGAGCGCAAAGACGATACGCGACGAATCGCGCAGCTTGTAAAGAGAATCGATCAGCCGGCCAAGCGCGCGATCCACACGCAACACCTGGTCGTGGAGCTCACGCGAGTCCGGGCCGAAGGCATGACCGATGGCATCGGTCGTTGACAGCGAGACCGACAACACATCGAGTGCCGGTCCCTTGCCCAGGTCGAGCGCCTGCACACCGGCGAGGGCGAAGTCGACCGTCACATCGTCCATCCACGGGAAATCTGGAAACGCGTAGGTCCCGTTGCGACGATCGGCGGTGAGCACATGCGGGAAGACAAAGTCCTTGCCCTCGTGCTCGTAACTCACCGAATCACGCTCGGGATACTGCGAGGCAGCCAGCAGCGTGTTCCAGGCGGTCCCGAGATACTTCGCGGTAAAGTCGGTGGCGTTGAAGCTCTGCACCCAGGCGGGAATCGTGTCGCCATAGTAGCGGCTGGTCGTAAACCGCCCCTCGAGTGAGTACCAGAACACCTGCTGCTTGGCCCGACCCAGCGGCAGAATCGCACCGCGATCCTTGCGCGAGACCGACAGGGCGCGACTGAACTGGTTCTGCGTGCGCACCCAGTCAAAGTACGATGACCCGCGAAACCGGTATGGCGATGCGCCGCCTCCGCGACCAAACAGCAGCGGACTCTGGGGATCGGCCACACCGATTTCATTGAGCACCACACCCGTGTGCGCCGGGGTGCGTCCCGACCAGAGTGTCGCATGTCCCGGCGCCGTTTCCGTGGTCGCGTGGTCGTGCATGGCGTTGGTGAAGAACGCGCCTTGCGACCGCAGTCGCCCGAGTCCGCCGGTCAGCTGACTGGCGAAGCGATCGAGATAATCCGGTCGCAACTGGTCGACCGTGATCTGCACCACCAGCGTCGGCGGCAACGGCGCCGGCGTCGTTGCACGCTGTGCGTGGAGGGCGGGACACGGCGCGAAGCATGCCGTGGCGAGAATCGTCGACGCGACAACCGCGGACGAATACCGGTGAGAGAGTCGCAAGCGCATGGTGCGAAAGGTAGCGCGCGACATTCAGTTGTCGCGACTGCCACTCTGTAACTGCTTGTGACCAATCCCGTCGGCGACGCTCACGACGGACGCACCAGCGGCACCTGTCCGGCCTCGTGCACGTCGCCGGATCGACGCGCCAGGACAGGGTGCCAACCGCCGGTGTACCGCCACGCGGTAAACCAACACGCGGGGCCGGTGATCTTCGCGGCCGTGGCACGCGAAATCACCGCGTCACGTTCCCGCACCGTTCACGGAGGCACGTGAAGGCAACGGCAATATTGCGCATTTCCCGCCAGCGCACTAGTGCGAGTTTTTGTCCGGTGCTTTTGGCGGACGTCGCGCGGCAACATGTGCGGCGACAACCTGGTCCATGCCGAGCGGCGATGCGTGCAGTCCGCTGATCACGCCGTCGATGTCTTCATCGGCGCGATTCTGACTCATTTTCCATTTCCCTTCGAGTGAAACGATCTCGATTTCGACACCGACGATCGCCTTCGCCAGCTGCTCGATGAAGTGCGCCGGCGCGTCGTGCATCGCCCACGGATGCGCCTGATCCGCCTCATGTTCCGTCGTAAGTGCGTCGAGATGCGCCATCAGGAACTCGCGATCGTCGCGAAAGCGGATCACCCCGGAGACGTGCACGGCGACGTAGTTCCAGGTCGGCACCACCTTGCCGTGCCGAGCCTTGGACGCGTACCAGCCGGGCGTGATGTACGCGTCCGCACCGGTGAACACCACCAGACATGCCGAGGTATCCTGCGCCCGCACGTGATGCGGATTCGCGCGGGCGATGTGCCCGCGCAGGACACCGTGCGCGCCCGTCGTCGCATCGTATACCAGCGGCAGATGCGTCGCGTACAACCCGTTCGCCGGAGAGCCGGTCACCAGCGTGCCCAATGGATGAGCCGTCATGAATTCGACCAGGACGGCTCGGTCGGACTCGGCGAACGGTGCGGGGATGTACACGAGCGAATGCCCTGAGCGCGCGGAACGTGGCGGCCGGCGCGGTCAGGCGACCAGCGCCGCTTCCAGAATCGCGAGACCGGTCGCCAACTCGTCGCGCGTGATGACGAGCGGCGGCAGGAACCGGATGGTGTGTTCGCCGGCGCTCACCAGCAGCAGTCCCTTGGCAAACGCGCGCGCAATCACAGCGGCTGCGGGCTCGTGCACATCCACGCCCCACATCAATCCTTTGCCGCGAATCGCCCGGATCCGGCCGGTGCGTTCGGACATCGCCTGCAGCTGCTCGCCAAACCACACACCGGTCTCCTGCACGTGTGTGAGCATGGCCGGGTCGGCCAGACGCTGCACGACATGGTGCGCCACGTGCGCCAGCAGCGGTCCACCACCAAAGGTGGTGCCATGATCGCCGGGCTGAATGGTGCGCGCGACCGGTTCGTTCACCAGAATGGCGCCCATCGGAAGTCCGCCGGCGAGCGGCTTGGCCAGCGTCAGCATATCGGGCTCGATACCCAACTGCTCGTACGCGAAGAACGACCCCGTCCGCCCGAGTCCGCACTGAATCTCGTCGAGAATCAGCAGCACGTTCCGCTCACGCGTCAGCGCCCGCAGTCCGCGCAGGAATTCCGGATCGACGATCCGCACCCCGCCCTCGCCCTGGATCGGTTCGACGATGACCGCGGCGGCCGTGTCGGGATCGAGCACCGTGCGCAGCTCCTCGAGATCGCGCTCGACGATCGTCACACCGCCCATCAGCGGACGGAACGGCAAGCGATACGCGGGCCGATCGGTGGCCGCGAGCGTGCCGGGCATGCGGCCGTGAAACGAGCCGCGCACCGCGATGATCTCGTGTTTGGCCGGCGCCTCTTCAGCCCGCGCCCAGCGCCGCGCGAACTTGAAGGCGCCCTCGTTCGCTTCCGCTCCTGAGTTGCAGAAGAACACCTGCGATGCGAACGAGTGCGACACCAGCCACTGCGCGAGCTGCTCACCCGGCGCGGTGCGATACAGGTTGGACGTGTGCAGAAGACCGGTGGCCATCGCCTCCTGCATCGCCTGCATCACCCCCGCATCCCCGTGGCCCAGCGCCGTCACGGCGATGCCCGCCACGAAGTCGAGGTACTTCGTCCCCGCCTCATCGTACATGTAGACGCCTTCCCCGCGCACAAAGAGCGGCGCCTGTCGCTTGTACGTCCCAAGAATCGCCGACGCCGCATTCGGCTCGGCCGCGCTCGGAGTCGAGGTGCCCGGAGTCGAGATGCTCGGAGTCGAAGCGCTAGCCGCAGCGGTCGATGTCGGCACGTACGCAAGAGGCGCAACGGGCGAAGTCATGGTCGGAGGCGTCATGGGGCGAACTCAGTGAGAGACAACAGCAGAAACGTCATCGGGAGCACCTGCAACTACCTGTGCATCAGCCTGTGCACGGTCCGCAACAATCGAGGTGCCGGCGTCGGGGACCGACAGCGCCGCCAGATCACCGATACGTACGCGGCCCACACCGCCGGCCAAGGCGTGCGCCGATGCATCGAGTTTGGCGGCCATGCCGCCGGCCGCCACGCCGGACGCGACCAACTCACGGGCCGCGTCCAGCGTGAGCACGGGAATCCGCGCCCGCGTGTCGTCCAGCACACCGGCGACATCGGCCAGCAGAAACAGCTCGTCGGCACCGA
The DNA here is from genome assembly GCA_017991005.1 of Gemmatimonadaceae bacterium. Taxonomy (GTDB): domain Bacteria; phylum Gemmatimonadota; class Gemmatimonadetes; order Gemmatimonadales; family Gemmatimonadaceae; genus Gemmatimonas. The sequence continues at coordinate 8,586 of JAGNMU010000005.1, forward strand.
GCGCCGCGGCAATAGCAGCGGCCGCATCGTCGCCGTTCACGTTGAGTGCGCCACCGATCGTTTGGTCGTCGTGCGTCGCCACCGGCGAGATCACGGGAAGAAATGACTGCGCCAGCAGGGCATCGATCACACGCCGGTCGACACGCGTGGGCGTTCCGGCAAACCCGAAGACTGCCACGTCGATCGGCACCGCCCGCAGCAAGGCCGCGTCTTCGCCGGAGATGCCGACGGCCGGCGCACCCGCCATCGTGAGCGCGGAGACGAGCTGCTTATTGGCCAGTCCGGACAACACCATACGCACCAACTCGAGCACGCCTTCCGTGGTGACACGCCGCCCGCCAACAAAGACGGGCTCTTCGCCGCGCAGCCGCTGCAACGCACTGATCTGGTCGCCGCCGCCGTGCACGATCACAAGCTGCCCACCACTCGCAGACCACAGATGCGCGAGCGCCGATGGCAACGCTGGATCCGACTGCGTTCGTCCACCCAGTTTCACGACGATCATGCGTGCAGCCCCGCCGTTTCATCGAGCCCGAACATCAGGTTGGCGTTCTGCACCGCCTGACCGGCCGCGCCCTTCACGAGGTTGTCGATGGCGCTGAACACCAACAACGTGGGCGTCCGCATTCCCGTCGGCACGCGCGCACCAATGCGTACCACGTTCCGATGCTGCACGTCGGCCAGCGACGGCAGGTCGCGCGTGATCTCGACAAACGGCTCATTCGCGTACATCGCACGAAACGGCGCGAGCGCGTCGTCGATGGGCCGCGACAGCGGGACGGAGATGGTGGACAGAATGCCGCGGTCGACGGGCAGCAAGTGCGGCGTGAACAGCAGATCGCAGTCCACACCGAGCGCCTCCATCGTGGCGCGCATCTCGAACAGGTGCCGGTGCGAGTTGGCCACCCCGTACGCGCGAAAGTCTTCGGTGACCTCGGCGAACAACAGTTCGAGCTTGGGCGACGCACCGGCGCCGCTCACACCGCTGGCCGCTGCGATGTTGATAGTGGCGCCTGGCGCGATCAGTCCTGCGCGGGCCAGCGGCGCCAGCGCGACGAGCACACTGGTGGCGTAACAGCCGGGGTTGGCGACCACACGCGCGCCCACGACCTGCTCGCGAAACAGCTCGGGAATGCCGTACGGCGCGTCACTCGGCACCCCATCCGGAAGCGCGTGCTCGCTGCCGCCGTGTCCGGGACGGAGATCGCTCGAGAGATCCACGACGCGGCAGCCCGCCGCGACGGCGCGACCGACCCATTCGGCCGACGCCCCATGCGGCAGCGCGGCAAAGACGAGATCGGCCGAGCGCAGGTCAGCGTCATCCGCCCCGATCAACGGGATTTCATGCACACGTCCCGTGGCCCGCACGCGCAACGTGGTGCCGCGCTGGGCATTGGCCGTGGCAAAGGCCAGCTCAAAGTGGGGATGCCCGGCGATGAGCGCGCACAGCTCGCGCCCGGAATAGCCGCTGGCGCCGAGGACCCCGACACGGATAGAATGAAGATTATGCACACCGAATGCATAATTTTGCATTCGGCCCCTGTCAATCCGCTGCCCCGGAGTCCGCGTGGCCGACAAGTCCGCCCGTCACCATGTCATCCGCGAGATCGTCACGGCACGCGCTGTGGCGAGCCAGGAGGAGCTGCGCAAGCAGCTGCTGCGCCGCGGGTGGGACGTGACGCAATCGACCCTGTCGCGCGATCTGCGCGAACTGCGCCTGGCGCGCATTCCCGACGAGCAGGGGCGTGTACGCTACACGTTTCCCGAGAACGGCACCGCGGCTGCCGAAGAGCAGACGCACCAGCTGGAAGCGATGCTGCCGCAGCTGTTGATGGACGTAGAAGGTGTGCAGGTGCTGGCGGTGGCGCGCACGATGAAATCCGGCGCGCAGCCCGTCGCCGAAGCGCTCGATCAGCTGGACTGGCCCGATATCGCCGGCACGATCGCCGGTGATGACACGGTGTTGATCATCTGCCGGTCGGTGCCCGGGCGCGAACGGGTGGTGAAGCGGCTCCGCACCTATCTGCGAGGCTGAGCGCCGTTACCTTTCGCCGTGCGGGAACGCTGCATATGCACTGAATATGCAGAGAATATGCAGAAACTCTGCATAGTTTCCCACACCGCGATTCCACGTTATTCACACGACGTCGCGCTGACCGCGACGGAGAGACCTCTTCGTGACCACGACCGACCGCCCCGTTTCCTCCGCGTCGCCGGCAACCCACAAGCTGTGGGGCGGCCGATTTGCCGGGGGACCGTCGCCGCTGCTTGATGCGATCAATCGTTCCATCGGCACCGACTTCCGCCTCTGGCCGCATGACGTGCGCCTCTCCCAGGCGTGGGCACTCGCCCTGGGACAGGCGGGCGTGCTCACGCACGACGAAAGCGAGGCGCTGCAGCAGGGGTTGGGCCGCGTGGCGCAACGCATCGCCGACGGCGCGCAGCCGGTCGCGACCGACGAGGATATCCACACCATGATCGACCGCCTGCTCCACGAGGAGGCGGGATCGGTGGCGTCCAAGCTCCACACGGGACGGTCGCGCAACGATCAGGTGGCCACCGCCTCGCGCCTCTGGACCATCGACGCCTGTCACCGCCTGGATGCGGCCATCCGCGAGCTGCAAGAGGTGTTGGTGATGCAGGCCGAGACACTGACGGGCGCGATCCTGCCGGCGTACACGCATCTCCAGCGCGCACAGCCGGTGTCTGGCGCGCACTGGTTGCTGGCGCATTTCTGGCCACTCGACCGCGATCGGACGCGTCTCGCGAATGCCGAGCGAGGCACGGCTGTGCTGCCGCTCGGCTCGGGCGCCATCGCGGGGAGCGCGTTCCCGGTGTCGCGGGTGCTGCTCAAGGAATCGCTGGGCTTTGCCGCGATTTCGCCCAACAGCATTGATGCCACGGGCGATCGCGACTTTGTCGCTGAAACCCTATTTGTCTGTGCGCTGACGGCCGCGCACTGCTCACGACTGGCCGAAGATCTGATTCTCTACGGCACCAGCGAATTCGGGTTTGTGAAGTTCGGCGATGGCTTCTCGACCGGCTCCAGCATGATGCCGCAGAAGCGCAATCCCGACGTGTTCGAACTGGCGCGCGGCTCGGGCGCGCGCGTCCTGGGCGACCTGGTGTCGATGCTCGGTACCCTCAAGGGTCTGCCGAGTGGCTACAGCAAGGATTTGCAGGACGACAAACGCGCGCTGTTCAACGCGGTCGATCTGCTGATGCTGGTCTTGCCGGCGATGGCCGGGGCGATCGCCGAGTTGCGGTTTGATACGGCGCGCATGCGTGCGGCCTGTTCGAGCGCGATGATGGCTACCGACCTGGCCGACTATCTGGTGAAACGCGGGGTCACCTTCCGCGAGGCGCACGGCGCGGTGGGATCGCTGGTGCGGCAGGCCGAAGAGGCCGGGATCGAACTGGACGCGTTGCCCGTGGACCGGTTCACGGCGGCGCACGCGATGTTCGGCAGTGATGCGCGTGATGCGCTTGGCGCCGATGCGTCGTTGGCGGCGCGCGATATTGCCGGTGGAACGGGCCCCAACGCCGTCGCCGCGCAGATCGCGGCGGCGCGCGCACGTCTGGCGCCGACGGATCCGGCGCTGGGCAACGAACTCGATCTGCGCTGACCGCGTGACCAACGGACTCGAGTCGGCGCCCGTCCTCACGCGCGCCTGTGATCTGGTCATCTTCGATTGCGACGGCGTGCTCGTGGATAGCGAGCGCATTTCGGGTCGCGTGTTCAGCGAACAGTTGGCTGAACTGGGCCTCGTGTTCACGCTGCCCGAGATGATCGAAACGTTCATGGGCAGCTCCATGCAGCGATGCGTGGATATCGTGACCGAACGTCTGGGTCACGCGCCACCGGCCGACTTGCTCGACCGGTATCATGTGCGTATGCGTGAGGTGGTCGCGCGTGAGCTGACACCAGTGGACGGGATTGTCGCGCTCCTCGATGCCCTCGATGCGGCGCATCTGCCGTACGCGGTGGCCTCGAACGGCGAGCATGCCAAGATGGAATCCACGCTCGGCGTCACGGGGTTGCGTGCGCGCACCGAAGGCCGCCGTTTTTCCGCCACCGATGTGGCGCACCCCAAGCCGGCGCCCGATCTCTTTCTGCATGCAGCGGCCACGATGGGGGTGCCTCCGTCACGTTGTGTGGTGGTGGAAGACAGCCCGTTTGGCGTGGCAGGTGCGGCGGCAGCCGGCATGACGGTGATCGGCTACGCCGATCTGATGCCCGGTTCGCGGCTCTCCGCGGCGGGCGCCACACATGTGGTGACATCGCTCGCGGACGTGCCGGCGCTGCTGGGTATCGCGTAACGCGCCACGTCACGCGATGGGTGGTGAGTCGCGCCTAGAGCGACCCGCCCACGCCGAACACCAGCTTCCAGCGATCACGACGGTCCACCGCGCGCGAAGCACCGACACTGATGGCGCCGCTGAAGAACCGCAGGCGTATGTCGGCGCTGCCGCGCAGGCGGTCGGTGGTGATCCACCCCTGTTGTTCGAGCACGGGTCGCGTCTGTTGGGTGACCGCCGTGGCACCGCCGAACATGCCGATCTGGAGTTGCGGTGCGATAGCCGGCAGCACCACGCGACCCAGACGCATCGGCGATTCGAAGATCGGCAAGAGGTAGGCGGCGGTCGACCGCACGATCAGCGCCTGACTCCCCGCGAACTCCTTGTATTCGTAGCCGGGCAGCCCTTCCCCGCCGCCCACTTCGAGGAATTGCTGCGTGGGCACGTTCGATCCCGTCACCGCGCCGGCGTCGGCGCGTGCCACCAGAATCACTCGCCCCACGATGCGCTGCACGAGCGCCTGCACCTGCGCCCGCTGCCAGTCGAGTGTGCCGTCGCCACGCTCGTACCACACCGAGGCGCCGACACCCGATGCCAGCAAGCCGGTGACGATGTTGCGGCCAAAGTCGAACTGTACCCGGCTGCGTACATAGCCGCCTTCATCAACCGGTCGGTTGGGGCGGAACTCGCCACTGATCAGCCCCTTGGTGAGCGGATCGGGAATCCCGCGATCATCACCCGCGCCGATTTCGATGCGCAAGGCCGAGGAGTGTTTCACACCGAACTCGCGCATTACACCGAGCGACGTCACCCGGCGGTCCACCCAGTCGTGATCTTCGCGGCCGAACAACCCGCCAATCAGGTTTCCTCCCACGCCGCCCAGCGAGAGCGACAGATCATTCGTTGATGCCAACTGGCGTTCGGCGCGCAGGTTGGTCACCCATTTGCCGCGCACACGCGCCGCTTCAAGGCCGCCTTTGGCGGTCTGCGCCGCCGTGGCCCATCCCCCAAACACCCGGACCGACACCCCGGGCGCCTGTTCGCGAAAGTCGAGCAATCCCGCCGCTCCCAGAAAGAGCCCTTCGGCGCGATTGAGACGGATCACATCGGTGAAGCCACGGGCCTGCCAACGCCACTGCGGTGGCCCACTCGTGCGGAGCGCCGGTGGGGCCACGTCGTCGAAGTCGCGCGCACTCGCATCGGTCGTTTGTGTCCCCAGATCGTATCGCCAATCGGTGAAGCCCGTCGTGCTGTCGGCGGACGGCATGCGAAAGCGATACTGCGGCGCGCCGATCGTGTCGCTGTCGGCCAGGTCAGCCAGCGGACGCAACTCGAGACGCATGTCGCGCCAGGTGGACTGCACGCGCACGGTGGCACGCGCCTCGGTGAGCCCCGTCGTCACCTGGTATTCGATGCGCTGCTTGCGCGGCAGCCAGTAGCGTCCTTCCTGCTCGCTGTTTTCGAAATCGATGAAGGCCACCTCCTGCACCTGTCCAACCAATCGCGCCAACTTGAGCAGCGTCCCTTCGCCCGGCGGCGACATCAGCTTGATGCGTCCGCGCATGCGTACGATTTCCCCCGTCATCGCGTCGACGAACACCTGACCCGCGAACACCGTGATTCGTTCACGAACGGCCACCGGTTCCACGTTGATCTGCACCACTGGAATGACGCGGGTGAGCGCCCGGATCTTCACCACCGTGTCGCCGCCGCTGAAGCGATAATACCGGGCCCGGTCGGAGGCGAACGGGTGTACTGACGGCGAGAGGCGGCGTGTGCTGTCGGCGGCGCGAAAGGACGGCCCGCCGCCGAAGACAAGCGACATGCGATCCCCGTACAACGCCGGTGACGTCCACGGCCGCGGCATGATCGTCAGCGCCGAGACCATCGGTCCGAGTTGCCTCGCGCGGTAGCCGATCACCTGCTGCTCGAACCGACCTGAGCGATCCCATACCACCTGCATTTGGAACTGCTCGATCTGGGCCGCCGCTTCGGTGGTGGCGGCGGCGGTGCCGGCCACCGCGCCGTCCGGACCGGCCGGCGTATTCACCAGGAGCGCAATTTCGCTCTCGATATTGGCACGGTACCCGGTGAGCGGCTGCGGGACTCGGCGATTTGCCTGGGCCGCGACCGACACCATGGTTGCCAGTGCGGCGGAGCTGTACGTCGAATCCTGTGAGGGCGTCGCAACCTGCGTCGCGAGCAACAGCAGCGGAATCAGCATGTCTGAGCGTTCAGGAGGCTTCCAGGTCAGTGACGTGGTCGATACCGACGGGAGTACCCCACCCTCGCTGTTCCGTCACACATTTGTTTGCCGCGGGCGGATCACCGCACGCCCTTCTTGCCGGATACAATACCGCCGCCCCTCGAGGGATGCTATCATCGCGGGATGACATCGGTTCTCGTGGTTCAATACTCGCAGACGGGCCAGCTTACCGACGTGACCCGTCGGATTGTCGAGCCCCTGCTCGAGTCGCCCGATATCCGCGTCACCATCGAGACGCTGCGGCCCGTGACGCCGTTTCCGTTTCCGTGGCCGTTTCTCAAGTTCTTCGACACGTTCCCCGAAACGGTCTATCTCGACGCGCCGCCGCTCGAGGCGCTGACGGTGGACCCGTCCACGCGATTCGATCTGATCATCCTCGCGTACCAGGTGTGGTTTCTGTCGCCATCGTTGCCGGTGACCGCGTTTCTCAAGAGCCCTGCCGGCGCGGCGTTGCTGCGAGATACCCCCGTCGTGACCGTGATCGCCTGCCGGGACATGTGGCTGATGGCGCAGGAGCAGGTGAAGACGCTGCTCAGTGACGCGGGGGCGCGACTGGTGGGTAATGTCGTTCTGGTGGATGAGGCGGGAACTGCGGGCAGCTTTCTCGCCACGCCGGTGTGGATGATGACCGGCAAACGCGGCCCGCACCTGTTTGGTCTCATCCCCCGCGCCGGGGTCAAACCGGAACAAATCACCGCAGCACGTCGCTTTGGTGAGCGGATTCGTGATCGCCTGCGAGCGGGGGGGCCGCTCGACGCGCAGTTGCTGAGCCATCTGGGCGCCGTCCGGGTGAACGAGAAGCTGATCGCCAGTGAACGGACCGCTCGCCGCAGCTTTCAGATCTGGGGCGGGCTGCTCCGAAAAATGGGCCCGCACGGCGCGGCTGCCCGCAAGCCGGTGCTGATCGTCTACATTGTGTTTCTCGTAACGCTGATCGTGACGTTTATCCCGGTGAGCATGCTGCTCAAGGCACTGCTTGCCCCGCTGCTGCGTAGCCGCGTCGCCGCGCAAAAGGCGTATTTCGCCCAGCCCTCGGGCGAGTAACCCGACGCACTTGATGACTGCACAGGCGTATATCACCAACGTCGCGGCATTTTTGCCCGGCGATCCTGTAACGAACGACGAACTCGAACCGCGGCTTGGCCTGGTGAACGGCAAGCCGTCGCGCGCGCGCGGACCGGTGCTGCGCTCCAATGGCATCGTGTCACGGCACTACGCGATCAACCCGGACACGGGGGCGTCAACGCACTCGGGCGCGCAACTCGCGGCCGAAGCGATTCGTGGCCTCGCCGGGTCTGGACTGGCCCTCGAGCAGATCGATCTCTTGTCGTGTGGGACCAGTCTGCCCGACCAAATGATGCCCAATCACGCCAGCATGGTGCACGGCGAACTGGGAATTCCCCCCTGCGAGATCATCGCTACGGCGGGCGTCTGTCTGAGCGGGGTGACGGCGATGAAATACGCCATGCTGGGGGTCAAGGCCGGCGAGTTTCGGCACGCCGTGGCCGCCGCCTCGGAGCGCGCCTCGGCGGTGATGCGCGGCAAGTTTTTCAGCAACGATGCCGACGTCTCACCCGCCGACTTCGAACGCCGCCCCACGTTGGCATTCGAAAAGGACTTTCTGCGCTTCATGCTGTCCGATGGCGCCGGTGCGGTGCTCATTGAACCCGCACCGGCGGCCACGGGCCTGTCGCTCCGCCTCGACTGGATCTTTGAACGCTCGTACGCCAACGAGATCGATGCCTGCATGTTTGCCGGCGCCGAAAAGCGGGCAGACGGCACGCTGTTCAGCTGGATGGATCACGATCCGCACGAGTGGCTCACGCACTCGGTGTTTTCCGTCAAACAGGACGCCAAGCAGCTCAACGAACACATCATCCACTACACCGTGGAGCGCGGACTGGTGGATCTGCAGCGCACCACCGGTATCACCCCCGGTGACGTGACGTGGTTTCTGCCGCACTACTCGTCGACATTCTTCCGCGACAAAGTGGCGGCCGGTATGGAGCGGGTGGGCTTTGTGGTGCCGATGGACAAGTGGTTCACCAATCTCACCACCAAAGGCAACACCGGCTCGGCGTCGATCTACATCATGCTCGACGAACTGTTCCGGTCGGGTCGGCTCAACGTGGGTGACACCATTCTCTGCTACGTGCCCGAAAGCGGACGGTTCTCTACGGGCTTTCTCCGCATGACCGTCTGCGACGCGGGGACGCCGTGAAATCGGACGACGTGCCGCAGTACCAGGCGCGTGCCTTTCAGGGCATGGGCAAGGCACTGTATGCCGTCGACGACAAGGGCGAGTACACCATCGTGCGCTCGGCCGGCTGGGAAGCCGAAGAGATCGTGCTCGATCAGGCCATCGAAGAGTGTGAACGGCAGGCCGCGGATGCCTTGGTGAGAGCGCGACGTGGTGAGGGGAGTGCGCTCGAATATCACATGTACCGACAACGCATGGATCTGGTGGTCCTGTCGCAGAGTGTGGGGCTCTTTCGCTGGCAGGTGAAGCGGCATCTCCGCCCCGGCGCGTTTGCCTCGCTTTCCGCCGCGACACGCGAGAAATACGCGCAGGCGTTGGGCATGCCGGCCGATGCCATCGACAAGCTGCCGGAGCCGGCGTGACCGCGACGATGCCCGACGAAGTGATGCCGTTCGAGCACCATCAGACGGCGCACTGTGAAAGCGGTGTGGTGTCGGCGTTGCTGCGTGAGCGTGGTTCGCCGCTCAGCGAAGCGATGGTGTTTGGCATCGCGTCGGGGCTGACGTTTGCATATCTGCCGTTCGTCAAGCTTGGCGGCTTGCCGCTCATTTCGTATCGCATGCCGCCGCGCAGCATTCTGCGCGGGGTCGGCAAGCGGTTGGGCGTGACGATGCGGCACGAAACGTTCAAGTCGCCCGCCGAGGGGATGCGTGCACTCGACGCGCATCTGGCGGCGGGTCGTGTAGTGGGTTTGCAGACGTCGGTGTACTGGCTGCCGTACTTTCCGCCGGATATGCGCTTTCACTTCAACGCGCACAACCTGGTGGTGTACGGCAAACGCGGTGATACGTATCTCATCAGCGATCCCGTGTTCGAGCAGCCGGTGGAGTGCGATGCGGAATCGCTCGCACGCGCGCGGTTTGTGAAAGGCGCGTTGGCGCCCAACGGACTGCTGTATTATCCCACGGCTGTCCCGGCGTCGTTCGATCTGGCGCCGGCCATTCGCAAATCGATTCGCTTTACCACCGGCATGATGTTGCACACGCCGGTGCCACTCATTGGCCTCCGCGGTATTCGGCTCGTGGCGCGCAAGATCCGGCACCTCGATCCCGCGCAGCAGAAACACAACAAGCTGTTTCTCGGCCATGTGGTGCGCATGCAGGAAGAGATCGGCACCGGCGGCGCGGGCTTCCGCTTTTTGTACGCGGCGTTTCTACAGGAAGCGTCGGTGGTCATGCAGCAACCGGTACTGAGTGAGATTGCGCAGCAGCTCACCGCGGCCGGCGATCAGTGGCGACAGTTTGCCCTGCGCTGCGCGCGCATGTGCAAGGATCGCGAGCCGATGGACTACGCCGCACTCTCGGACATGCTGCTCGAGGCGGCATCGCTGGAACAGGCGGTGTATCAGCGCTTGCGGCGAGACGTGCGGTAGCCGCGTGCGGCGCCGGCGGCGATGGGCGGTGATGACATGAAGCCGCGTGTGGTATTGACGTGGTTGGTGCGGCTTGTCGCTACACTCGGACTATTGGCGTGGGTGCTGCACCGTGACGACGTGCGCGAAGGACTGCATGCCGCGCAGGTGGTCGCACCGTGGTGGATTGCCGCAGCCGTTGCCGCCGGTGGCATCGCGGCGATCTGCGCGGCCTGGCGGTGGCACCTCTGTCTTCGCGCCTGCGATTGCGCGCTGCCCTTTGGCACGGTGCTTCGCATGTCACTGGCAGGGAGCGCCGCGGGTTTGTTGTCGATTGGTCCGCTGGGTGTCGATGCGGTGCGTGTAGCGCTAGCCACGCGTCGCCTGCCCAATCGCGCGAGTGCCCTGCTGGCGTCGGTGGCGCTCGATCATGTGAGTGCGTTGCCGGCGTTTGTCGCGCTCACGACCGTGATCATCGGCGTGCTTGGTGTGCGCGCGACACCCAATCGTGAGGCGTTGGTGACCATCGCGAGCATCACGCTGGTGTGTGTCATCGCGGCGATCGGCATCCGCGTCTTTCGGAAAGCGTGGCACGATCGCCTGGTGGCGTATGCGATGTCCCGGTTGCGGGCGCCGGGTACCAGCCGAGCGGCGTTGGTGTCGGTACCGATGCTTGTGGCGCACTACGGCATTTTTGTGTGTACCGCACAAGCGTTTGCGGTTCCGGCGCCCGCGTTCGGGCTTTTTGGTGCGTCGGTGATCGCCGATTCGATTGCGTCGCTGCCGATCACCATTGCCGGCATCGGTGTGCGTGAAAAAGCATTTGAGGTGCTGCTCGGAAGCTGGTATGCCGTACCGACGGCGCTGGCCGTGCTCACGTCGCTGTCCGGTCTGTTGGTGCTGGCGTTGTGGGCGGTGGTTGGTGTGTTGGCGTTTCCGGTACGCGGCCATGCGGCGCCACTCGAGACGGCGGCCGGGTGACCTCGTGACCACGCTGCACGCTGTGCGCGCCAAGACGCTGGCCGCGATGTTTCCCGAGGGAACGCCGCGCTATTACGCGCTGTGCAAGTTTGCCACTGATCCGCTGTACGAAGCAGTCTACACGTCGCTGGCCGGCACACGCGCGCCGGTGCTCGATATCGGCTGCGGCATGGGGCTCAACAGTGTCTATCTGCGCGCCCGCGGACTCGATGTCCCCATCACCGGCATCGATCACAACGCCGAAAAGATTGCCATCGCACAAGGCATGGCGGCGCGTCATGCGCCCGAGTTGACCTTCTACGCGAGTGATGCGCGCGACGAACTGCCGGCGCATAGCGGCAGCGTGACGATTCTGGACATTCTGCAGTATCTCGACACCGACGGACAAGCCGCATTGCTGCGCGGCGCCGCGGCGCGTGTAGGGCCTGGTGGACGCCTGGTGATTCGCGCAGGGATGGACGCACCAAGTTGGCGCTTCACACTCACGCGAATGGGCGATCGATTCGCCAACGCCGTGGGCTGGATGGATGTGCCGGTGGTGTACCCGCGTCCCGAGGTGCTGGATGCGGTGCTGACCTCGTGTGGATTGCACGGAACGATCCGGCCGATGTGGGGGCGGACGCCGTTCAACAATTGGCTGGCGGTGTACGCGCGACCAGCCACGGCAGCTCCCGGAGACACCATTCAACGCTGACCGCACCGCCTCCTTGACGGCTTGTCTCACGCGTGATACACTCAATACATGGGCAACGTATCCGTGCGGGAGCTCCGAAATAACGGTGGCCGAGTGCTGCAGCGTGTCGCCGATGGTGAATCGCTGACCGTCACGATGGACGGACGCCCGATCGCCGAACTGCGTCCGCTCGCAGGTCGGGGGCTCTCAGCTGCGGTATTACTTGAGCGCTGGCGGCGCCTGCCGCCAGTCGATGCGCAGAAGCTGCGAGACGATTTGGACAGCGTGCTCGACCCGGCCCTATGATCGATCGTGTCCGTCATGAGCGCGGGATTCTCGACACCAACACCGTCATTCTGCTTGGTCGGCTGGACGATCCGACACTCCTTCCAAACGAACCATTGATTACAGCGATCACGTTGGCCGAGTTGACGGTCGGACCGCTGGTGGCACAGTCAGCTGACGAACGTGTTGCACGTCAAGCGCATTTGCAGCAAGCCGAATCGGATTTCGATGCCCTCCCGTTTGACGCCAGTGCAGCGCGAGCGTTCGGGCGAGTCGCGGCGTCGCTCCGACAGTCCGGGCGCAAGACTGCGGCGCGCTCGTACGATGCGATGATTGCAGCGACCGCGCTCGCCCATGCGTTGCCGGTGTACACCTGCAATCCTGATGACTTCAGCGGCATCGACGGTCTCGAGGTGGTCGCCGTGCCGCTACCGACACGCTGAAGAACTCCGTGCCTGATTGAATGGTGCACTGGCATCTCGGCGCGGGGCATTGTGTGGAGCGTGAGTCGCGCGGATAACGTTTGGGACAAGGCCGTGATGGAGAGCTCCTTCTCGGCACTCTACGCTCGACTACCTCAGCCCCATGCAGTTTGAAGATGCGGTAGCTTCGCCCTGTGTCCACGAAACATGGGAGGGGTCAGCCCTCCAATTTGAGGCTGTTAGCGCGCTACGGTCTTTCAGTTGCAGGTCAAGCAACAACCAATCCGCCGGCAAACCCAAAGCGCGCGAACGGCCGCGCCAGCACATACGACACCAACTCCGCCGCGTCGCGCGCCTCGTAGCCGTCGAACGTAGCATCCGCCAATGCGCTCGCCGGAACCGCTGCGCCCTCCGCATCGCCGCGCTCGAGCAACACCCAGTGACTCCCTTCAGCCACTGCGATCTCCGGCCCCTGCCGCAGCAGCGCGCGCTGTCGATCGGCCGGGAGAATGCACTCCTCCACCGCGCCGATCAGCACCTGGGTCACCACACCTTCGGCGATATCGGTCATCGCGCAGCGGAGCGCCGCCGAGAAGCTGCCGCCCGCACGCGCCACCAGCACGGCTTCGCCGGCCAGTCCAAGATCTTTGGCCACGTGATACGCGGCGCTGCTCCCAAGGGTGTTCACAAAACTGAACGGCATTGGCGCTTTGCGATCGATCTGAATGGCATCCTGCACCTGCACATTGCTGCCGATGGGGCCGATGCCTGATGCGAGATACAGTCCGCAATCGGGGCGCACCATCTGATCACGTACACAGGTGCCTGCGCCCAGCAGCGCGAGTTGCACGAACCGGTCGATACGCCGGTAGCGCTCGCGCGTGACGGCCTGCGTGGCGGCATCGAGCGACGGCAGCGACACGGGCCATGCGCCATCCGCGTCACGCTCGATGCGGTGGAAGTAGTGCGAGGCTGAGACCACGCGCATCACGCCCATACGCATCACGACCGCTTCTCCAGCAGCAGGATCGTGTTGTGCCCGCCAAAGCCGAAAAAGTTGAGCAGGTAGTGTCCGTCCGGTGCATCGCCGTGTACCGTGGTGGGCGCGACGCCAAGCGCCGGGTCTTCGGTACGGAACCCCGGCGTGGCTGGAAACAGCCCGCTCCGCAGCGCGGCCGACATCAGCACCAACTCGTTCACGCCGCATGCGCCAAGTGTGTGCCCGATGTACGGCTTGAGTGCACAGATCGGCGGCGGCACCTCGAAGGCACGGCGGATGACGGCGGCTTCACCCGCGTCGTTCATCGGACTGCCGGTGCCGTGCGCCTTGATGCCGCGAATGTCGCTGGCGGCCACACCGGCGCGTGACAATACCGACTCCTGCAGCGCCGCAATACACACGCCGTCGGGATTGGAGGTCGTCACGCGATACGAGTCGATGTTGGACCCACCTTCGCGCACATGAATGCTCGCGCCGTCACCGCGATTGGCCGAGAGCACCACCGCACCCACCCCTTCGCCCAACACAATGCCTTCTCGGTCGCGATCAAACGGACGGAGCGCCGGCGCAATGAGCTGGAGACTCGAAAAGCCCACCATCGTTGCCAGATTCGCGATTTCGACGCCGAGCACCAGCGCATGCGGAAACGCGCCCTGCCGGATCATGCGCATCGCACTCACGGCCGCGTTGGCCGACGAGGTGCACGCCGTCTGAAAGGCGAAGGTCTCGCCCGTCGCGCCAAGCAGTCGCTGCGCTACAAACGCCACTTGCTGATACGCCAGTACCGACTGCACACCCAGCGCCGACGGCTTCGCCACGTTGGCCGGATCAAGCGACTCGCGATCGAGCGAAAACGCCGACGCGCCAATGAAGATGGGGAGCGCCGCACACTCGGCCGCGCTCAACCCCGCCTCAGTGACCGCCTCCACCACCACCCGCTCGATCAGCGCGACGGCGCTCGAGAGGTCGGCGAGTGAGTCGGCGCCGGCAAAGGTGTAGATCGGAAAACTCGTCGGCTCTTCGAGATCGGTGACGGACCACGTGCGAGACGCCACCGTGCCCGCTTTGAGCTGCGCGAGACAGGCGTCCACGCCAAACCCCAGCGCGCACGAGAGCCCCATGCCACTGATACGCACCCCGGTACTCGATTCGCGCGTAGACCCCACGTTCGTTGACAAGCGCTCAGGCGACCGCAGGTGCCAGAATGAAATCGGCCAGCGCGTTCACCGACGCGAGCGCACTCCGCGTTTCGGTGTTGCCCTCGATGCGCTTGCCGTACTTGCGTTGCACCGCCATCGCGATCTGCAACGCGTCGAGCGAATCGAGATTGGGACCGCGCGGATCGCCAAACAGGAACGCATCATCGGGAATCTCATCCGGTGTCATCTCCTTCTGACACTCATAGATGATCATCTGTTTGAGTTCGAGCTTGAGCTGCTCCCGATCTATCGTGCTGTGCATCGTGCGCTCCATCGTCTGCCTGCTCTCCTAGGTGGTCCTGTTTCGCTGCAGCCGGAGCCCGGCCACCACCAGCGCCGCACAGGCAAACGCCAGCAGCAGCGCCGCCCTCGGCGCCACGGTGCGCACCGTCCCATCACGCAACATCACATCGAGAAAGCCTTCAAGCCCCCACGCCATCGGCGAAAGGTTGGACAACGACTGCAAGCCCGCCGGCATGACGTTTCGCGGAACCATCACCCCGCCCAACGCGCCCAGCAACAGGTTGCTGGCCCCGGTGAGGATGGTCGCCTGCTCGGTGGTGGCCACCAGATTGGCGATCAGCAGCGCGTACGAGACCGCCGCGATCCCCACCGAGACGGCCATGAGCAACAACGCGGGAAACGAGTGGCCCAGGGTGAGTGCATCGCCCCCCAGTGCGGGAACCGCCCAGAGTCCCACCGCCAGCATCACCACCACCTGCACCAGATTGACCGCCAGATACGGCAGCAGTTTGCCCGCCAGCAGCACCGAGGGGCGGAGCCCCACACTGCGCAGTTTGGCAAAGGTGCCCTGCGTGCGTTCCTGCAACCACGTGGTGGAGAGTGGCAGCGCTACAAAAAACATCGCAAACACCAGCCACGCCGGCACGTTCTGCTGTACCGACGTCGGACGCTGAGTGGCGCCGCTTTCCGATGCCTCCGCCGACGACCGGTATAACGTCTGCTCATCCAGCAACGTTTCGAGATTGAGCGCCGTGCTCGAATCGAGCCCACCGCCAGCCATCCCGGGCACCATGGGCATACTGGTGATGAGTTTCGCCTGCACGTACACACTGCTCACCGCTTCTCGCACGGCCGCTGCAAAGAGCTGCGCCGTCTGCCCGTTCACGGCCGGTCCCGTCAGCACCGACAATCGCAGCGGCTGCGAGTCGACCATCGCACGGATGAATCCCTTGGGGATAACCACCGCAAACGGCACCTTCCCGCGCCGAATCGCATCCACGCGCTCCGAGTCGGGCGCCGCGCCGAGCGAACGAAACGCCTTGTGGGCGCTGATGCCATCGGCCAATCGCGCCGACAGCGGCGTGGAGTCGTTGTTGACGAGATAGAAGCTGAAGGCGCCTTCGCGTCCGGGTTTGAACATGTCGCGCATGGCCAGCGACATCACCAGAATGAAAAACGCCGGCATCACGAACAGCAGCGCCAGCGCATGCCAGTCGCGGCTCAAGAGCAGCATCTCCTTTCGCACCAGCGACACAAGCGCGCGCATTCAGTGATCCCGGAGCGCGGTGCGCGTGAGGCCGAGAAACACTTCCTGCAGATCGGCCGCGCCATACTGCACCGCCGCCA
The DNA here is from genome assembly GCA_017991005.1 of Gemmatimonadaceae bacterium. Lineage (GTDB taxonomy): Bacteria > Gemmatimonadota > Gemmatimonadetes > Gemmatimonadales > Gemmatimonadaceae > Gemmatimonas. The sequence continues at coordinate 24,912 of JAGNMU010000005.1, forward strand.
CGGTCACCTGTTCGCGCGCCAGCACGTCGAGAATGCGCGGCACTGCCGCCGGCTCGCAGGCATCGAGCTCGATGCGCGCGCCCACGACGCGTGCGCCGCAGGCTTGCACGACTGCCTCCTGCTGCACGGCCGACAGCGGAGCCGACGCATCGATGCGCAGCCGCTGCACCCGCGCGGCATCGAGCAGTTCCCCAAGTGACCCCTGCAGCAGCAACGTGCCGTTGTCGAGAATGCCGATCTCGTCGCACAACGATTCCACCTCTTCCATGTAATGCGACGAATACACCACCGTCGTACCGGCGGCGTTGATGGCGCGAATGGCTTCGAGCAGAAAGTGCCGCGACTGGGGATCGATGCCCACCGTGGGCTCGTCGAGAAAGAGCAGCCGCGGGCGATTGAGCAGCCCGAGCGCGATACTGAGGCGGCGTTTCATGCCACCTGACAATCGCGCCGCGCGCTGACCCGTGGCACGCTCGAGCCCCGTGATCGACAACGCCTCGCGGATGCGCTCGGCGCGATCAGGCGGGGCAATGGGCTGCACACTGGCGAAAAACTCGAGATTCTCCGCCACGGTGAGCGTGGGGTAGAACGCGTTCTCCTGCGGAACCAGCGAGCTGAACGCCTGAATCGCCGCGAGATTGGTGCCCAGTTCACGACCATCCACGTGAACGGAACCACTCGCCGGCTGCAGCAAGCCGGTGAGAATGGAGATCAGCGTGGTTTTGCCCGAGCCATTTGGCCCCAGCAGGCCAAACAGACTCCCGTCCCGCACGCGGAGATCGACACCCTTGAGCGCCGGTTCGGCCTGCCCCGGATAGCGAAAGGTGACGCCGCGAAGTTCGATCACGCCGTTTGGCAGACCAGCAGCGTCTGACACACGCCGATATGATCGGTCTGCTCCACAATGCGCAGGCCCGCACGCTCCACGAGTTTGAGAAGCACGTCGGCGGCATACATCTGGCTGTTGCCGTTGGCGAGACTGGTGAAATAGAGCGATGTCATCTGCAGCGAAAACGCCGCCACTTCTCGCCGCTGACGGTCCCAGAACGGCTCCATGATGAACACCAGCGTGTCGTCGGTGATCGCGGCGCGCACCTTCTCGAGAATGCCGACGATCTGATCGTCGGAGAAACAGTCGAGGAACTGGCTCATCCACACCGCGTCGTAACCGGTGGGCAGCGGCTTGTTCGCGTCCAGCAAGTCGGTGGGGTGGAACGACACGCGGTCGGTAAAGCCGTGCTCCTGCATGGTGCCTTCGGCCAGCTTCACCATGTTGGGCAGATCGGCGATGCCCATGCGGATTCCGGGGTCGTACCGCAGACACTGCAGCGAAAAGCGCCCGGTGTTGCCGCCGATATCGAGAATCGACCGCGGACCGTGCCGGGCGATCATCGGCATCACCAGCGGATAGGCGTCGTCAGAATAGAAGTGATCGAACGCATACCAACTGCGTGTGGCCGCGGGCGGCAGGTATGCCAGCCCCTGATAAATGGTGCTCCAGTTGCCGAAGACACCAAGCCCTGCCGGACGCTGCTCCACGATGGACTCTTCCAGCTTGCCCATGCCGTCGTAGCAGACGTCATGCGAGAAGTCCATGTTGGCAATGGTCATCTTGTCCTTGAGGATGAACCATCCCGTTTTGGTGAGCTTGTACACACCATCGCAGCAGGTGAGCAGGCCGATCCCCAACCCCGCCTCGAGCAGCACGCGCACGCCGTACTCGCTGAGCGCGCGCTCCTGCACGATCGCGTCCTGGGTCGCCCCGCCGGTCCGGTCGAGCATCGCCAGAATGCCCAGATTGCGCAGCGCGCGTGCCGCCTGAAACACCATCGGCGCAAACGCGATATGCTGCGCTTTCGTGATCGCGTCGGCGGCCGAGAGCGCATCCGTCTCGAAGTACGGCTGTGTCACAGTGGTCACGGGCAATTCCGGAGAGAGGCGGTGAGGCACGCGCCGCGCGCGATCACAGGCGTAATCACAGGCGTAATCACAGGCGTAATCACAGGCGTTTGAACACGAGCGACGTGTTGATGCCGCCGAACGCAAAGTTGTTGCTCACGACGTAACTGCAATCGAGTGCGCGTCCGGCGCCGACGATGTAGTCGAGCGGCGCACACCGCGGGTCCACCTCGGTGAGATTGATCGTCGGCGAGACCCAGCCGTCGCGCATCATCTCAATCGTCATCCACGCCTCGAGTGCACCGCAGGCGCCCAGCGTGTGCCCCATGTAACTCTTGAGCGAACTGACCGGCATGCGCTCGCCGTACACGGCGTTGGTGGCGTGACTCTCCGCCACATCGCCCTGGTCGGTTGCGGTGCCGTGCGCATTCACGTAGCCCACCTCGCTGGCCGGCAACGCTGCATCGTCGAGTGCCAGGCGCATCGCCTGACGCATCATGTGTGTGTTGGGCGCGGTGATGTGCGTGCCGTCGGAGTTGGTACCAAAGCCGACGATCTCCGCGTACATGCGTGCACCGCGCGCCACCGCGTGTTCGTACTCCTCGAGAATGAGCGTGCCCGCGCCTTCACCCAGCACCAGCCCATCACGCGCCGCATCGAAGGGCCGTGGTGTGGCCGACGGGTCGTTGTTGCGCACGCTCGTGGCATACAGCGTGTCGAAGATGGCGGCCTGCGTGACATCGAGTTCTTCGGCGCCACCCGCAATCATCGCCGTCTGCCGTCCCGACTTCACGGCTTCATACGCGTAGCCGATCCCCTGACTGCCCGACGTGCATGCGCTCGACGTGGTGACCACGCGCCCCGTGACACCGAGATACACCCCGATGTTCACCGGCGCGGTGTGGCTCATCATCTTGATGTACGTGGTCGCGTTGATGCCTTCGGTGCGTTTCTGCGTGAGCATGCGCAGAAATTCCGCCAACGCCGACGGCGATCCGGACGACGATCCGTAGGCGACACCCATGTCGCCGCTCTTGACGAACGGATCGCCCAGCAATCCGGCGTCCTCGAGCGCCCGCTCGGCCGTGAGCGTCGCCATGAGCGCCACGCGCCCCATGCTGCGGGTACTCTTGCGATTGAAGTGGTGCGGCAGATCGAACGGCGCCGCCGGCGCGCCAAGGTTGGTGTTGAGCCCTTCGTACTGTCGCCAGTCGTCGATGATGCACACAGCATTCTTGCCGCTTTCCAGATGTGCGCGCACCGTGCGCCAGTCGTGCCCCAGCGGACTGATACAGGCCATCCCGGTCACCACGACCCGCTTGGTCATGACAGCCCGCCGTCCACACCGATCACCTGACGCGTGATGTACGCGGCGCCTGGCGACATGAGGAAACTCACGACCGCCGCCACTTCCTCGGCGGCGCCAATGCGCTTGAGCGGGATGTGTTCGATGATCCGGTCGACCGGCATATCCTGCGTCATCTCGGTGGCAATCATACCGGGCGCCACGCAATTGACCGTGATCTGGCGCGACGCGAGTTCGAGTGCGAGTGCCTTGGTGGCGCCAATGATGCCGGCCTTGGCGGCGCTGTAGTTCACCTGACCGCGATTGCCCAGCACGCCCGACACCGATGAGAGCGTGACGATGCGTCCCGGCGCACGTCGGCGCACCATCGGCATCGAGAGCGGATGCAGAATGTTGTAAAAGCCGTCGAGATTGGTGCGCAGCACATCGTCCCAGTCGTCGCCCGACATGGCCGGAAAGACGTTGTCTCGCGCGATACCCGCGTTGCACACCACGCCGTAGTAGCAGCCGTGTGCTTCGACATCGGCCAGCAGCGTCTCGGCAGCCATCTCGCGGTCACGCACATCAAACTGCAAAATGCGGCAGCTCCGCCCCATCGATTCGACGATCTGCTGCACCTCGATGGCTTCGTCGCGACGCGCGCGGCAATGCAGCACCACGTTGAATCCGTCGCGGGCCAACGTAATGGCGATTGCGCGACCGATCCCCCGGCTGGACCCGGTGACCAACACCGTCTCACTCATCGGACACTCGTGACCGCATCAGACGCGGCTCGTGTGCAGAAACTGCTGCACGTCATGCGGTTGAAAAACAGCGAGCGTGGCATCGATCGCAATGCCGACCCCTCGCACGGTACCGGAAAACGAACCCAGTCCACTGTCGTCCTGCAGCTCGCGCACCACGGTCACCTGCATGGTCGCGCCCACGGGCAACTGCGGCACGTTGCAGGTGAAGTGCCGGCTGCCAATGAGAAATCCCACCTTGGGCGGTTCACCGCGCGTGCGGGCGTCGCATCCCGCGAACGCCGCAATGGCCTGCGCCATGTACTCGAGGGCCACCCACGTACCCACATGACCTGCACGCACAAACGGACTGTCCGGGCGTATCGTGAGTTCCGCCGTCAGCGACTCGTCGTCGTATTGCACCACGCGATCGAGCAGCAGCATACGCTCGGTGTGCGGCACCACTTCTGCGACGGGGGGCATGGCGAGCATCGTCATGATTCACGCCCGAACACGAGGGCGGCGTTGGCACCGCCAAAGGCAAACGACGTGGAAAGCGTGGTGCGTGGCGGACGCCCCAACCGTTCACCCGGCACCACCTGATGGAGCGCTGGAATGTTGGCATCGGCGGCGCCGTCCCAGAGATGCGGTGGCAGCAGCCCGTCGCCATTGTCGTCCTGCATCGTGAGCCAGCAGATGGCCGCTTCGATGGCACCCGCCGCACCGAGCGTGTGTCCCGTAAGCGGCTTGGTGCCACTCACGGCGCAGGCGTCGCCGAAGATCGTGTGCACCACCGCGCCTTCCATCTCGTCATTCGCCTTCGAGCCGGTCGCGTGCAGGTTCACATATTCCACGTCACCGGCGGT
>JAGNMU010000189.1 GCA_017991005.1 Gemmatimonadaceae bacterium
GTACAAAGGTCGATCGGAGGAGGAACTCTGGGCGATCGCCCCGTATCTGTTTGAAGTGGACGAAGCCGCGTTTGCGTGGATCACGCAGGAGCTCTGGGGTACTCCCTGGGGCTTCTTCATCCTCAGCGACGCCACACTCGACGAGTTACGACAGCATTTCCGAAAGTTCCTGACCGTGCGGACGCCCGAGAACGAGGAGTGGTATTTCCGGTTTTACGATCCGCGCGTGTTGCCGACGTATCTCACATCCTGCACGCCGGCAGAAGTCGACGAATTTCTCGGGCCTGCGCGCGCGGTGTGTGTAACCAACCGCGCCACCTATGGCGTAGATGTCTACGCGCGCGCGACGGCGGCGGCCGATCCGGTGCGTGTGACGTGGGTAGGAGCTCCGTGACCTCCATCATGTCACCTGAGAACTGACTCTCGCATGACTTCCGCATGACTCCCGCATGATTCAGCCTCGCCCCGAACAATTGCAGGCGCTTGGTACGCCCGTGCCGTGCAAGCCGGGACCGCCGGTCGCCGCGCACGGTGCGCCTGCTGGTGCGGGTGTAGCCAACGCGGCGACAGCATCGAGCGACGCATCCCGCCGTGTCGGTCCCAGTGTGGTCGTGATAGACCCCAACAAGACCGCGTGGTTGGGCATCGAACTGATTGACCGCAAGAAGCGCCCGGTACCGGGTGCGGCGTGGGATGTGCTGCTGCCGAACGGCCAGACCGTGAGCGGCATACTGGATCGCAACGGCAAGACACGCTTGGAAGGCATCGATCCCGGCGAGTGCACGGTGACGTTTCCCGCACTCGATCAACGAGAGTTTCTCTAGCGCCCGTCAGCCGCCGCTCTTTTCGAGCTTCTGGATTTCGCGCACCGCGTCTTTGACGCCAAGCTCGGCGGCACGTCGGTACCAACGGAGTGCGAGCGGCACCGACTTTTCGACCCCGCGACCGTCTTTGTACCACTTGGCCACGGTCATCGCCGATTCGGGATCACCCAACTCAGCGGCCCGTTCATACGTCTTGATCGCGTCGGACTCGCTCTTGGGTCCGCCGTCGCCCTTTTCGTACATGCGCGCCAGCCGCCGCCCGGCAATCGAACCGCCCTGTGCGAGGGCTTTCGCGTACCACTCACGCGCGCTGCGTTCGTCGCGCTTGATACCCTTGCCGTCTTCGAGCGCTTCGGCAAACGCCAGCTGCGCATCCGCGTGACCGGCCTCCGCCGCCTTTTGAAACCACCGCGCCGCATCCTTCTCGTCCCGTTTCGTGCCTCGCCCATCGCGCAGTGCCGAGGCCACTTCGAACTGCGCATCGCGATCGCCGCCCTCCGCTGCCTTTCGATACCACGGATACGCTTTCGATTCGTCCTTGGCGGTGCCCAAGCCACGCGCGTAGAGACGGCCGAGATGTGATGCGGCCGCCACATCACCGTCGTTCGCTGCGGCCAGGCATTCAGGAAACGCTGCACTCCAATCAAAGGCGCGCATCGCCGACTTGCAGCGATCCGCTGGCCTCGCTCTGACCTCGACGGGTGCTGGCGGCGCGGCCGAGACACTGGGTGCCGTGATCGTTTCACGGACCAGCACCGGCGACCATCGGACCGTATCACCACCGGCAACGACAACGCGCTGCGTCAGTGGCTGCATCCCGGGGGCGCGCACCGACAGGCGATGTGCCCCACGCGTGACGCGCAGCAGTCGGCCCGTCACGGAACGACCATCCAGTGTGAGCTGTGTGCCCTTGGGAAGCGCGACGGCAATGCGAATGATCCCAGAATCCGCCGGTGCAACCGTCGACGGTGCACCAGTGCCGCGAGCCGCCGCCATGGTATCCGACGTGATGTCAGACGCGAGCGCGGGGCCAGCACCAGCAGGCGCGAGCGAATCGGCACCAGCGGTCGACGGCGTGGGCGCTCCAGACACGACCGCTGCGTCGCTGCGGTCTGATCCCCGTGTCGCCGCATAGACCAGTGCGGCCAGCGCCAGCAAACCGCCGCCAACCAGTACCGGGGTTCGTGAACGTCGCGGGGGCGCGGCCGCAGGCGACGATGCGACGTGGGTAGTGGGTGCCGAGCTGGGCGCCGAGCTCGGAGCTGCGTACGAAGCGGCATCCGATCCGCGATCCGGTGCGGAGTCGATCGCCGCGCTCACCGCCCGCGTCGGGGCGACGCGCATCATCTGCGTCTCGTTGACCACGAATTCACTGCTGGTGGCATCAGCCGCCACCGCGCGGCGCAGCCGGAGCGCGGTGATGCGACCGGTGTCGAGCGTACGAGCGAAATACACGAGTCCTGTGCGCCCCTCGGTCTCCATGGTCCCGAGGATTTCATAGGTGCCCGCAAGCTCGGTGGCCATCGCATTCAACAGGCGCGTCGATTCCGACTCGCCTGACGCCGACGGCTCGGTCTGTGGCATGCCCGCGAGATCGGCTCCACAGTGCACGCAGAACGGTTCGATGTGTTCGAGCACCGTCCCGCACTCTGGACACACGTTTCCCGAGATCGTGAGCGAACGACCCAACGTCCGATGCACGTCCACGGTGAGCTCGCCCTGCGCGCCCCCGATCGTTGCCGCCAGACTTACCAGCGCATCGGTACCGAACTCACGCGCCAGATACAGCGGTGTGCCGCTCGCGTCCGCACCCAGCTCGCCGAGCACGTCGAACGTGTCGGCGAGCGACTCGCGCAACACCGCGAGCATCGATTGGGGAGCAGCAGACATGCGTCGCCGGGAAAAGACACGGACACCAGGGGGCGCGCGGACGCGCGTGCCCGGTTACGTGGCGCACGCTCGCACAGTGCGTGCACGAACGGAAGTGAGCAGCGCTACGGTTTCGCCCCCTTTGTCGGGTTGGTCGCCGCCGACGGTGCCGCGTCGCTCAGCACGACCTTGTCATCCTTGTCAAAACCGATCGACAGTGACGCGGCGGCCGCAAACGCCTTGAGTGCGTCACCAGACGACTCGAGCCCGACCCGGAGCGTCACCGGCCGTGACCCAAGTGCGGGATCGGCAAGAGCCGCCTTGAGATCGAACCAGCGGATGAGTTCGGGCAGCACCACACTGGCGGGCGCATCGACGAACACCAGTGAATCGCGCGTCCAGCTGAGTACCGTTGCCGCCGAGGCATCTTCGAGGGCCGCAATTTTCCCGTCGGGCGTGAGTCGAACGGCCTTGCCGGCCGCCACCGATTCACTGGCGCCGTCGTCGCGCGCTCGAACCGAGACGCTGCCTTCTTCCACGCCCACAACCACGGCGCTGTCGTCGGGGAAGGCGCGCACGGTAAACCGCGTGCCCGTCGCCGTGATGATGGCGTTACCGGCCCATACCGTAAACGGTAACGGCTGGCCCGGTGCCACCGTGAAGGACGCGGTACCCTCCACCTGCAGCGTGCGCACGGTGGTGCCGAACGTGGCGGGCATTCTCAATCGCGAGTCGGAGCCGATGCGCACCTTCGAACTGTCTCCCAGCTCGACATTGCCGCGCTGCCCTCGCGCCGCGGCCACCTTGCGGGCGTCATCGGCATCGATCGCCTTGCGAATCACCGACTCCGTGCCGGCCGCATTCACCCAGCGCATGCCTCCGACGATCACCACGCCGAGGACCGCCACCATGATGGCCGGCCCTTTCCAGGAACGACCGCGACCCACGTGTTGCACGTGCTCGGCCGCGTGCTGCTTTCGCGCCGCCATGGCCGCGTTGACCGCCGTGGCATGATCGACTGGCGCGGTGTGCAACGTGGCGAGCAGCTGCGCCACCGCTTCGTCCGCGCTGAGCGGCGCCACATGCGGGGCGCGCGGAGACGTCCCTTCTCGTTGGTGGAGCGCGGCATGTTTCCGGCGCTGCGTCGCCGCTTCGTCCAGCACGGCTTCATGCAATGCGCCATCAAAACTCTGCGGAGTAGCGAACTCCGTCCGGCGCGCAAACGTCGCCAGCATCGCTTGCTGCGCCATCTTGCCGCTGAAGTGCGCGAGCTCCGGCCCCAACGCCTCACGCGCCTGCGTGAGCAAACTGTCGTAGTGCGCGCGATACGAATCGGTCAGCTCGCGCTCGACGGTAGGCGTATACGGCTGCGAGAGTGCTACACCAGCGGGTTGCTTGACATCGGCCATGGGTTGAGCCCTCGGGAGGGTGCAGGACGGCTCGGCGTCCCATCGCTACGGGACGCCGAGGGTGTCATGAGATGGCCCGACGATGCCAGCCGGACCACACGCACGCAAAGGGACATTCCGGACATCCTGCGTAGGGAATTCGCCGCGACGGCCACTCGTCCCTGCCCTGCCACTCCGGCTCCCGCTACCGGACGGTGTATTCCTTGGGCGGGACGGCGCCCATCAGGTGCTGCACGAAGTAGTCCCACCGGCGACGCATCATGTAGTTGGACGCCGCACCGTACCCATGCGCTGCGTTCGGAATCATGAGCAGATCGAAGTCCTTGCCCGCCTTGATGAGCGCGTCCACCACGAGATAGGTGTTGTCCGGTGGCACATTGTCGTCGGCCGTGCCGTGTGCGAGCAGGAGCTTGCCCTTGAGATTGGCGGCGAGGGTCTGGTTGGCTTCCTGATTGTAGCTGTCGGCGCCGCCGTCCAATCCACGCACCAACAACCCCTGATACCGCTCGCCCCAATCGTCTTCGTAGTTGCGCTGGTCGTGGTTGCCTGATTCAGAGATCCCGACCTTGAAGAAATCGGGATAGCGGAACAGCGCGTCGGCCGTGATGAAGCCGCCACCAGAGTGTCCCCACATCGCCGCCTTGTCGATGTCGATCCACGCATGCTGCTTGGCGAGATTCTGCATGCCCGCGACCTGATCGGGCAACGTGTTGTCGCGACCCATCGCCCCGTAGTAGTTGTCGTGGAAGCTCTTGCTGCGCCCGGGCGTGCCGCGTCCGTCGATGCTCACCACGATGAAGCCCAACTCCGCGAGCGCCTGCTTGTCGCCGCGCGCCGCACTGAACGCACGGCTGCCCACCGAACCCGACTGCGGACCCGGATACGCGTTGTTGATGATCGGATACTTCTTGGTGCTGTCGAAGTTGGTTGGACGGAACAGCTGGCCATAGATGTCGGTCTTGCCGTCCGCGGCCTTGACACTGAACAGCATCGGCGGCTTCCAGCCCGCCGCCACCAGCTTGCTGATGTCGGCCTTCTCCAGCGTGGCCAACAGCTTCCCATTCCAGTCGCGCAACTGCGTCACCGGCGGGGTGTCCGCCGTGGAGTATGTGTCGATGATGTATTTGCGATCGGGCGAGAGTCGCACCGTGTGCGTCCCGACATCGGGGGTCAGCGCGATCTGTGGACCTTTGCCGTCCAGTGTCGTGCGATAGGCGTGCGCCAGGTACGGGTCCTGACCGGGCATCCGGCCGTTGGCCATGTACGTGATCGTGCGCGTCTTTTCGTCCACCTCGATGATGCGGGTAACCGGCCCCTCGCCCTTGGTGATCTGATGCTTGAGCGCGCCCGTGGCCAGATCGTACAGATACAACTGACTCCAGTTGTCCCGCTGCGAATTCCAGAGCAGTTCGTTGCTCTTCCAGAGCACTTGCCAGCCCGTGATCGACTCAAAGTGCGTGGCCACCGTTTCGGTATACACATCCCGCACGTCACCGGTGGCCGTGTTGGCCACCCGGACGGTGGTGATCTTGTGATCGCGCGACGTGGACGCGATGGCCAACTGCGACCCATCAGGCGACCACTGGTAGTCGTTCATCGTGATGTTGTCGCCCAGCGTGCCACGATGAAAGTCCGGCGCCATCTTCAGGCGCGTCACCGTCTTGTTCGGCACATCGATGACGATACGATGAATCATGCTGACGACGGAGTCGCCCGGGAGCGGCATCTTCCACGTGGTCAGCGTGGGCAGTCCGACTTTGTATCGCAGCAAATGGAAGTCACCCACTTTGCGATCGTCCTGCTGCTGCGTGGCAATCTTGCGCGAGTCGGGCGACCACTTGAGAATCGGCCGATCGCTGTGCACCCACCCCGCATTGTCGGTGGCGTAGCCAAAGTCCTTCACGCCGTCGGTGGTCAATTGCGTCAGTTGACCGGTCGCGACATCGCGCACCCACAGATTGTTGGCGCGAATGAACGCGGCGGTTTTGCCATCAGGGCTGATGTCTTCAAGCGCGCGTCCGCCGCGTCCGCCGCCAAGGCCGGCGGGTACTGCGGCGTCGCCGGTCTGCTGGCAGGCAGGCACCGACAACGCGCAGCGATAGGCCTTGCCCGCCACGTTCACCTGCAACGAGTCGCGTTTGGCAGAGAGGACGAAGCCCGTGAACGGCAGCGCGCCGGCCGTGTAGCTGCCGCCCGACGCGGCGTTGAGCGCGGCCGCAAACTTCACATGGTCAAAGAGCGGCGTGCTCGTTTTTTTCGCCGGATCAAACAGCACGAAGGTCCCGCCGTCCGGACGCGTCGCGCGAAACCAGAACTTGCCGTCGGGCAGAAATGTCGGATTGATCTGTCCGCCCACCACGAGTCCATTCACATTCTGCGCCAACATCTTGACGGCGCGATCGTAGTCGGCAGTGGTGAGCGTCCGCGCCTGCGCACCGGCTGAAGCGGTGAGGAGGGTGGCGAGCGGTGCGGCAGCAAGGAGGGCGATACGAAAGCGCATGCGGAGTCCGGGCAACGGATCGGGTGGGGGCCTGCTGGGAGCACGCCCAGCAGCGCGTCTCTAATGCTATCGTCCGGCGGCGCAGGGCACCAATCTTGGGAGACCCCTGACTGGAGAATGTCTGTGCGGCGTGCGGCCTTGCGTGCGGTGTTCGTGCTTTCAGTCGCCCTCGCCGCCTCCTCGGCGGCGGCGATGTACATCCCGATGTACATCCCGATGGACATCCAGCGGGTGCCGCTCGCGCGCGTGGCCCAGAATCTGCGGCGCGCCATGCGGGACGAGCCGCAGAACCCGCAGTGGGTGCACAATCTGGCACGCACGTATGCCATGGCGTGGGTGCTGGGCGACACGACGGTACCCGTCAACGCGGGACCGCTCGAAACCGCACAACGGCGCCCCACCGCCGGAGACGCCACCCGGTGGGAGGCCAAACCGCGCCCTGCCGAGCAGGTGGCCCGTGACGCCCGCGACGCGTGGTTCGGTTACGAGCCGCACAACGTACCGTTTGCGGGATCGGCCGCCGACACGGGTCTCGCGCACGCGCGACGATCACGCGCCTCGCTCGACAGCGCGCTCGCCCTGTATCGACGGGCCCGCGCGCTCGATGGCCGGAACCAGTTCGTGCAGATCGGCTACGCGTGGCTGCTGGCGCAGACCGACAATAGGGCGGCCGCGCGCGACTCGTTGCGGGCCGTCATCAAGGCGGCCACGGGCCTCTCGCAGGGCGGTGCACGCGATCGGGGGCGGTTCGGGTTCACCATGTCGCTTGCGGCGGAAGCGGCGACCTATCTCATCCCCCTGTTGTCCGCTGCATCTGACCGCAACGAACTTGCCCGGCTCAATCAACTCATCGAGGACGATCGCAAAGTCCCGCGCGCCGTCACGCCGATCGCCATTCCGCTCCGCGACAGCCTGACCGCCGCCGATCTCGAGCAACGTTCGGCGCGGGTGCTTTTCGACGCCGACGGCTCGGGCCTGCCGGCGCGCTGGAGCTGGATCACCTCCGACGCCGCGTGGCTGGTGCATGATCCGGCGCGCACCGGACGCGTCACATCAGCGCTGCAGCTCTTCGGCAGCGTGACCTTCTGGATGTTCTGGAACTCGGGCTACGACGCACTAGCGTCGCTGGACGACAATCACGCCGGCCAACTCACCGGTCGTGAGCTGGCCACGCTCTCGCTCTGGCGCGATGCCAACGCCAACGGGGTCTCCGACCGAGGCGAAGTG
>JAGNMU010000190.1 GCA_017991005.1 Gemmatimonadaceae bacterium
ACTCGTCCATCACGTTGTGCGCGTACTCGGCGGGCCACTGCTCACCCTTGCCGGCCTTCTTGCACGATTCGAGCGACTTCCAGTTGATGGCGGCGATGAAGTCCTTGTCGTTCTTCGACGCGTTGATTTCGAGCTTCTCGTACGCCTGCTCGGAATTGTACGAGGTGAAGAAGACCCAGTCCTTCGACGGTCCCTTGCCGGCGCGCGCCAAGTCGTAGTTATATCCCGGCACCAGCAGCTGGAACGCCACGTCCATCTTGCCGGCCTCGTTCGCGTTGACGAAGCTGATCGTGCCGCGGAACGACTTCTTGTAGTCGGTGATCGGCACATCGGCCTGTGGAATCGGCAGCGAGAACCGCGTGGACGCGATGACGTACTCCGTGTTCGACGTCAGGAACGGCGACCCGTGATTGCCGCCCGAGTTGGGGATCTGCAGAATCTCGGTGGCTTCGAACGTCTTCAGATCCACGCGCGCTACACGCGGCGTGTTGTTGGCGTTCACAAAGAGCCAGCGACCATCGTCTTCGCCGTTGGTCTGCGACAGCGCCGTATGGTGCAGATCATCCCACGGGATGTTGCCGAAGGTGGTCTCCAGCATCGGCTTGGTTTCTTCCGAGTATCCCCAGCCGTTCTCAGGGAACTGCGAAAAGACCGGGACGATCTTGAGCAGTCGGCCAGACGGCAATCCGTACACGCCGATCTGGCCGTTGAAACCGCCGGACATGAAGGCGTAAAACTCGTCGTGCTGGCCCGGCGCGACGTACGTCTTCGCCGCCGCGTCCGATGACCCAATGGCACCTGCTGGCCGGTTGGCGGATGTGCAGCCAAAGCTGTACAGCACAAGCGCAGTGACTGAGGTTGCCGCCACCACCCAGCTACCGCGACGCGAGAAGGACATGGTACGAGCCCCGAAATCGTTGGTGAAGGAACGCTCCGGACCGCGAGTGCCGCGGCATGAGGTTCGACAACGAATCTCGGAAACAAGATGCAACAATAAAGTCGGACAAACCACTGAGAAACGTTAAGGGGTTCCCTGACGAGTTCGTCCCTACAAACGGCTACATTATCTCAGTATGCATCTAACGCGATTCAGCGATAACGCGCTGCGCTGCCTGATGGTCCTGGGATTGGAGCCGGAACGGGCCGTACCGGTACCCGAAATTGCAATGCGCATGAACATGTCCTACGACCATCTCGTGAAGATCGTCCATCGGCTGTCCGCGCTTGGCTACGTCGAAACGGTGCGTGGTCGGCATGGCGGCGTGAAGCTCGCGATCGCGCCCGCAGCGCTCACGCTGGGCGCACTCATCCGGCAGACCGAGGAGAATCTCGCGCTGGTGGAGTGCTTCAGCAGCGAACCCCACGCCTGTCCAATTTCGCCCGCGTGCCGTCTCGCCGGCGTGCTCGACGATGCCTTGACGGCGTTCTTCGACGTGCTCGACCGCAAAACCCTGAGCGATGTGCTGGAGCCGCGTCAGCAGTTGCTGCAGCTCATGGTGCCCGTCGAGCGCTCCGCCGAACGCTCGGCGTAGCGACGGCCGCGATGGCCGCGGCGTGCCGCGCGGTCTGTGTGCGCTCGGTGTGCTGCAACAGGGCAATCGTTTCCGCCGCGGTGGTGTTGCCGCGATCACGTGCGTACCAGGTGCGAATCGCTTTGTAGCGATCCTCTTTTTCCATCGCGTTCCCATCGCGAAGCACCCACGCCTCGAGCGGTGAAGGGCGGGGACCCCACCAGCCGCCTTCCCTGTGGTGCGCATCGTAGGCGATCACCACGGGGATTGCCCGCGCCGTGCCGGTGAGATGGCGCTGCATCAGATCGTCGTGCTCGTCACGACGGAGCACACGCAATTCGGCAGCAGGCATGGCCTCGGCGACGCGTGCGACGACGGGAATGGTGTGAATGGCGTCGCCACACCAATCCTCCAGCAGAACCAGGAGCCGGACCGGCGCGTGGAGCGCGGCAGCAGCGGCGGCGATGGGCTCACTGATGGCGGCGAGTCGCCGCGTGGTATGCCACAGCTCCTGATGTTTGGTCGCCGCACCAATGAACGCGTCCAATGAGACGGCGGCATCCCATTTTTCGTCGGACAGCGAACGTGGCGTCTCTGTCGGCGGATGCGTCGGCGGATGCAGGTGCAGGCTTCCGAGCGCGGTGCTGGCAAATTCACCCGTGAACGTTTCGGGGAAATCGGTCACGAGGCCGCCAGCACGGACAGCATCGCCGAAGCAAACGCTGGCAGATCCTTGGGCACGCGTGCGCTGACGATGTTGCGGTCGATCACCGCGGGCTGATCAACCCACGTAGCGCCCGCGTTGACCACGTCATCGCGAATGCCGACCGTTGACGTCAGCGTGCGACCGCGGACGATGCCGGCGGAGATCAGAATCCACGGACCGTGACAGATGGTGGCCACTAGTCCGCCCGCTGCATCGACCGACTGCACCAGATGCAACACGGCGGGATCCCGGCGCAGTTTGTCCGGTGCCCAGCCACCGGGGGCCAGTACGCCGCGCAAGGTGGCCGGGTCCACATCGGCGACATGCCCATCGACCGGGGCCGGGTAGCCCCATTTGCCGAGGTACCGCGTGTCGCCCATGCCGATGAGCGGTGTGTGGTATCCGGCTTCTTCGAGGCGCAGTTTCGGATACCAGACTTCGAGATCTTCGTACTCTGGTCCGACGAGAATGGCGATGGTGCCAAGTGACATGACGGGGCGGCTGGAGTGAGTCGTGAAATCTGGCGCATCGCCGCCCGATCGGCATGCGGCGAGCACACGCGGTGAGCACCCGCGGTGGCGTCAACGGAAGGGAACCCTGCCCGTAGTGTTGACGTCAAGCGCCGTGCGTTGAATTTGCGCTCGCACCGCAGGTTTCCCCCGCAACCGATTACGGAGCGCCATGAAGCTCATCATCGCGATCATCCGCCCGGAAAAACTCGCCGACGTCAAGCGAGCGCTCTTCCAGGTTGGCGTCACCGGCATGACGCTTTCGCGCGTCAGTGGGCATGGTGGCGAGCGGGATGTTGTCCAGCAGTATCGTGGCGACACCGTCGTGATGGAGTTTCATGAAAAGGTGCGCATCGAGATGGCGTGCTCGGAGCCCTTCGTCGAGCGGACCATTCAGGCCATTTGTGATGCCGCGCGGACGGGTGATGTCGGCGACGGCAAGATCTTCGTCATGCCGCTCGACCACACGGTGCGTATTCGCACTGGTGAGCGCGACAACAACGCACTCACGGCCGTCAATGCGGACGAAGTCATGCGCATGACGCAGATGGAAATGCCCGTGGTGCGCGCGGAGGACCTCTGATGCCAACAATTTCGAGTGGCGACACCGCGTGGGTGTTGATCAGTACGGCCTTGGTTGCCCTGATGGTGCCGGGGTTGGCGTTCTTCTATGGCGGTTTGGTTCGGCAAAAGAGCGCGCTCAACACCATGCTCATGAGTCTTGGTGCGTTTGCGCTGGTGTCGGTCCAGTGGGTGTTGTTCGGGTACAGTCTGGCGTTTGGCCCGGGCTCGGCGTTTCTGGGGAGCTTTGCGTGGGCCGGCTTTCAGGGAGTGACCAGCGCGCCCAATCCCACGTACGCGGCGGCGCTGCCACAGCTCCTCTTCGCGGCGTTCCAGGCGATGTTCGCGGGCATCACCGTGGCGCTCTTTTCGGGCGCCGTCATCGATCGCATGCGCTTTGTCGGCTATCTCGCCTTCGGCCTGCTGTGGACCTCGCTCATCTACGATCCGCTGGCGCACTGGGTGTGGGGCGATGGCGGGTGGCTGCGGACGCTGGGTGCGCTCGACTTCGCTGGCGGGACCGTGGTGCACATCAGTGCGGGTGTGACCGCGCTGGTGCTGGCGGTCATGATGGGACCGCGCCGGGATTTCAAGCGCGTCCCGACGGTGCCACACAACGTGCCGTTTGCGCTCCTTGGCGCCGGGTTGCTGTGGTTCGGCTGGTTCGGCTTCAACGCCGGTTCGGCGTTGGCAGCGGATGGCATCGCGGCCAATGCACTCGTCTGCACACACTCGGCGGCAGCGGCGGCGATGGTCACCTGGTTGATCCTCGACAAATTGCGCGGTGGGCACGCGACCGCGGTGGGCGCCGCGACGGGTGTGGTGGTCGGTCTGGTGGCGATTACACCGGCAGCCGGGTTTGTCTCGCCGCTGTCAGCCATTGCGATCGGTGTGCTCGCCGCGCCGTGCTCCTTTTATGCGCTCCAGTACCGCTCCAAGACCAAGGTCGATGACACGCTCGACGTGTTTGCCTGTCACTGCGTCGCCGGTATTGCGGGCGCCGTGCTGACCGGCGTGTTCGCAAGCAAGGCCGTCAATCCGAACGGCGCCGACGGGCTGTTGTTCGGCAACCCACGCTTGGTGGGTGTGCAGATCCTGGCGGTGGTGGCGACGATCGCGTTTGCGGCGCTTGGCAGCATGGGCATTCTGACAGCGCTTCGTGCGGTGATGCCGCTGCGTATTCCGATTGACGCCGAGCTTTCCGGCATCGACTTGGCCGAACACGGCGAAGAGGCCTATCACGGGAACGACTTGAGCGACCTCACTGGCCGCAGCACGCCACTCGGCGACGCCGTGGTCATCAGCGCCAGCGAGATCATGTCTGCGTCGCCCGCCATTCGGCGCGCGTAGGGGCCGTCTGCACGAAAACGCACGCGGGGGACGATCGAGTGATCGTCCCCCGCGTGCGTTTTGCTTGCTGCCGGCGCTGTTGTCAGCGCGGGTGCTGTTTACTTCTTGGCGAGCGCGTCCTGCACCCACGTGATCGGGATCATGAACAGCGGCCCAAGAAACAGTCCGAGCAGGACGTTGATCCAGGTGATCGCCATGTAGTAGGCGGTCATGCCCAGCGATGCCCAGATGGTGCCGAACGTTCCGTGATGTTCCACGACGATGTCTCCGACGAAGTGCGTGCGGGCGCCGGGAAAGCGCTCGCGGGAAGTGGGGGGTAGAATAGCGGAGTCCGGCCCGTGAAGGTAGTGGGCGATTGCCGGTTGACGGACTGCGGTCAGCGGGCAATCTGTCAGACATGGTTCACAAGGCAGGACTCGAGTCGGATGCCGCCGCCGCAGGCTTGGGGCAACCGATGGAGAACGAGCAGTCCGATGATTCTGTGCCCACCGCACAGCTGCTGTGCGCGGCGCTCGAGGTGGCGCTTGCGCGCGTACCCGGGCCGCTGGTGCTGGCCATTTCGGGCGGACGGGACTCCATGGCGCTGATGCGTGCGGTCGCGTTATGGGCGCCCGATCGCCTGGCCGCGGTGGCGACCTTCGATCACGGGACAGGCGGCTATGCCACGGCCGCTGCTGCGCTGGTGGCCACCGACGCACGCCGTCTGGGACTGACGGTGGTGCGCGAGCGCGCTCGCACGTCGGCGCAGTCGGAGGCGGGATGGCGGGACGCGCGCTGGCGATTTCTTCGCCGGGTGGCCAAGGCGTATGGGGCACGTGTCGCCACGGCGCATACGCGGGACGATCAGGCCGAGACCATTGTGATGCGTCTGATGCGTGGAGCGGGCACGCGAGGGCTTGCCGCACTCGCGGCGCCGTCGGACATCGTTCGGCCGTGGCTCCCCGTCGCGCGCGCGGAAGTCGCGGCGTGGGCGACAGCGGAAGGCATCCCGTTTCTGGACGACCCGATGAATGCCTCGCGGCAGTTCCAACGGGGGCGGGTGCGGCACGAGTTACTGCCCGCGCTGGAGGCGGTGCGCCCGGGGATCACCGCGACGATGCTCGAGCTTGGCGAACGCGCGGCCGCATGGCGGCGGGATCTCGAGACGTATGTGGACGCGATGGGCATGCGCCGTGAGCGGGAGGGCATTGTCCGCGTGCCGGCGGCGGTGTTTGACCGCACGACTCCCGAGGGCTGCGCCGTGTTGTGGCCTGCCTGCTTCGCACGATTGGGGGTGACGCTCGACGCGCGCGGAACCCAGGCACTCGTACGGTTTAGCAAGTCACGCCGCCGCGGTGCACATGTGGTACTGGCCGGAGGTGCGGTCGCGATGCGCGCGGGCGTCGGCACAGACGAGTTCTTTGAGCTGCGTCGCGCGCCAACGCCGGTGGTGCCGGCGGCATGGCCGTGGACAGGAGCCGCCGAGCAACTGCCCACCCGACTGGGGCGATGGCGCTTCCGTCGACTGGCGCCGGCCGATGCGCGCGCGGACGGTGACGATCTTCGGATGTTTGGCGTGCCGGTTGGGTCGACGGTCACGATCCGAAGTTGGCACGCTGGCGATCGCATCCAAACGGCCGGGTTTCCGGCAGGACGGCGTGTGACACGGTACTTTTCCGAGGCACACATTCCGGTGCTTGACCGCGCGGGTTGGCCGGTCGTCCTCGTGGAGGGCGCGGTGTTGTGCGTTCCTGGTGTCTGCCGCGCCCATGCGGCCCCGAACCGGCCGGGATGGCCGGACTCGATCTGGTATCGGTGTGAGCGCGAGCACGACTGACACAACTTCTCCCGCGTCTGATCCGCGCCTCGATGGACGCGCGGTCAAACGCATTGTTTTTGATGCCCCCACGATTCAGCAGCGGGTCGCGGAATTGGGTGCGCAGATCACGGCCGCGTATCCGGAAGGCGACTTGCTGGTGCTCGGATTGCTCAAGGGCAGCTTCATCTTCCTGAGCGACCTGGTGCGGCACATCGCACGACCGTTGCAGGTGGATTTTCTCGTTGCCTCGTCGTACGGCGACGCGATGGAAAGCAGCGGTGTGGTGCGCTTGCTCTACGATCCGGAAACGGAATTGGAGGGCAAACACATTCTACTGGTAGAGGACATTGTCGATTCCGGGCGAACGCTCAATCGGCTGATCGACCTGCTGGGCGAACGGCAGCCGCGTTCACTCGAGATCTGCGCGCTGCTGCACAAACACATCGCCACGGAGTTGCAGCATCCCACGCGGTTTGTCGGGTTTGACGCGCCGCACGAATTTTTGGTGGGGTATGGACTGGATCACGCCGAGAACTTTCGGCACCTTCCATACGTTGCCAGCCTGCAGTAACGCTCGCGGCCGCCACCAGTGCGGTCCAAGCGCTAGCCGTATACCCGTCGCATCACCAGCAGGTACGCAGGAATCTTCATGCCAGCACCTATGACGCCGAATCCGAAAAAGCCCTTCAACTGGGCGCGATTCTCCAAGACGCTCTCCTTCTGGATCCTCGTGATCCTCATTCCGGTTGCGTTCCTCACGTGGACCGGCGGCCGGGAGACGCAGTCGCCGGAGATCGACTACACGGCGTACCGCGAGCAGCTTGAACGCGGCAATATCAAAGCGGTCACGTTCCAGCCGGACAACGTGATGCTGGGCCAGCTCAACCAGTCCGTGAAGATCGGACCGCGAGAGGCCAAGCGCTTCACGGTACGGCTGGTGCCCGGATCAGCGGCCGAGGAGGGCAAGCTGCTCTTCAGCCGCGGCGTGCGCATTTCGTCGCAGGAGGCGCGGCCGAACTTCGGCAGCCTGCTGATCACGATCCTGCCCTACGTCCTGCTCATCGGATTCTGGATCTTCTTGTTCCGGCAGATGCAGGCCGGTGGCAACAAGGCGTTCTCGTTCGGGAAATCCAAGGCCAAGCTGCTGAGCGGCGATACGCCCAAGATCACCTTCGCCGACGTGGCGGGTGCGGACGAAGCGAAGGTCGAACTGCAGGAAATCATCGAGTTCCTCAAAGATCCCCAGAAGTTCACCAAGTTGGGCGGACGGTTGCCCAAGGGTGCGTTGCTCGTGGGACCGCCGGGCACCGGCAAGACGCTGCTGGCCAAAGCGGTGGCCGGCGAAGCGGGGCGTCCGTTCTTCTCGATGTCGGGTTCAGACTTCGTCGAAA
>JAGNMU010000006.1:0-19541 GCA_017991005.1 Gemmatimonadaceae bacterium
ATCAGCAGCTTGGTACCCGCTCGCCGCGGCGCGTATGGACCTGGTACCACGCCGTGGTGGATCGGCCAGGCGTCGAGGGGCGCAAATGGTTGCAGCAGCAGCCGTGGTCGTACTGGCGTGACGTCATCGTCGCCGAACTCTCGCGTGCACACACGGACATCGCCGAGTGCATTGAGCGGATCGATGTGATGCGGTGGGGCCATGCGATGGCGCGGCCAACGCCCGGCGTGCTCGATCGGGTGCAGCGCCTGCGCGACTGGTCTCCCGCACCGGGAATCTTCGTGGGGCATGCCGACCTGAGTAGCTTGAGTCTGTTCGAAGAGGCGCAGTGGCATGGCATTACCGCGGCAGATCGGGCGGCCGGTCTAATTAGCCGCGGTGCGTGACGTCGTCGCACCAGACGACGATGGACTTTGCCCAGACGAACATGACTGACACTCCACACGACCCTTCGCGTCTCGATGATCCGACTGCCGTCGCGCTACAGCGTGCGGTCGCGGGCGACTTTCGTCTGGCTGCCGAGATCGGGCGCGGCGGGATGGGCGTGGTCTATCGCGCGTTCGATCAGCAACTGCAGCGCGACATCGCGATCAAGACCTTGCCACCGCATCTGTCGGCGGATGCGCAGGTGCGCAGCCGGTTTCTCCGCGAGGCACGCACGGCAGCGGCGCTCTCGCACCCCAGCATCGTGCCCATTTTTTCGGCGGCCGAACGGGATGCGGTCGTGTATTTCACCATGGGTCTGGTCGATGGCGAGTCGCTGGCCGAGCGTATTGCGCGCGACGGGCCGTTGCCGCCGTTGGACGTGGTCTCGCTGTTGGACGAGCTGGCCGGTGCGCTGGGCTTTGCCCATGCGCGCGGCATCGTGCATCGCGATGTGAAGGCGGAGAACGTGCTGCTCGATCGGCGCACGGGCCGCGCGATGGTGACCGACTTTGGCATCGCCCGCGTCGCGGAAACCCAACCGCTCACGGCGACCGGTGCCGTGCTGGGCACCGTGCAGTACATGAGTCCCGAGCAGGTGTCCGGTGATGCGCTCGATGGTCGCAGCGATCTCTACGCCCTCGGCGTCCTCGCCTTTCTCTCGCTCACCGGGCGATTTCCGTTTGAGCGGTCGACCCCATCCGCCATCGTGGTCGCGCACATCAACTCGCCGCCACCTCGGTTGCGTGACGTGTGGCCCGCCTGTCCGCCGGTGCTCGAGGAGATCGTTGGGCGCTTGCTCGAAAAATCGCCGGCGAAGCGGTACCCCGATGCCGACGCGCTGCGTGTGGCACTGCAGGACGCGAAGCAGGCGGCCGTTGGCGTGGTCGAGGTGCGCGAGATGGGTATTCCTGGCACCAGCCGGAGCGAACCGGTGATGCTCAGCAGCCGGGAAGCGCAGGAAGTGTGGTCTCGTGCCGCGCAACTGCAGGCGAACACCGGCATGATCACGCCGCCCGCAACATTTGCTCCACGCGGCGATCAGCCGCTGCTGACGCAGGGGTATGATGCCTCCCTGGTGAAACAATCGGCCGTCGAGGCCGGAATCGAACAGAAGTACGTGGACCGTGCACTGCAGGAAAAGGCGCAGGTCGAGCGCATCGCGCACGTGGAGGTGCAGGGCGGGGAACTGATGCAGAGCGCACCGAACAAGTTTCTGGGTGCACGCTCAAAGATCGAGTATGTCGCCAGCATTCCCGGCGATCTATCGAGCGACGATTTCGAGGAAATTGCCGATGAGGTGCGCCGAGCGCTCGGCGAGATCGTCAATGTGAGTGCCGTTGGACGCTCGATGACCGTCAACACCGCCATCGCGGCCGGGCGGCAGGCAGGACAGCAACGCGCCTTTCAGCTGACGCTGACATCGCGCAACGGACGCACGCAGGTGCGCACCTACGAAGATCTGACGAACGTCGCGATGGGCTGGTTCATGGGCTTGGGCGTCGGCGCGGGTACTGGCATGAGTGCCCTGGTCGGCGGCCTCGTCGCAAACGTCACTCACAGCGCGCCCGTCGTGATGGGTGCCATCGCCGCGTTTCTCGGCGGCATCTACGGCACGGCACGCTACTTCTATGGTCGCACGGCGGCCAAGCGGGACGCACAGGCGCAGGACGTGTTGCGGCGCGTCATCGAACGCGCGCGGCAACTGCAGGAAGAACGCGCCGCGCACGAGCAACTGCACGCATCGCGGAGTCGCCTGCTGCCGCCTGACCGCTCGCGCTGAGCGAGCGGTCAGGCGGTACGGCTCACCGTTGCCGCACCCACTTGAGCACTTCGCCGATACTCGGGCGCTTGCCATACATCAGCAGTCCCACCCGATAGATCCGCGACGCGAGCCAGACGGCGGCGAGGGCACCGAGCGCGACCGACGCCAGCGCGATCGCAATCTCCGAAGGTGGTACGGGCGCGACCGTCATGCGCAGCGGCATCACGATGGGCGCGCTGAAGGGCAACATGCTCAAGACGCGCGACAAGGTGCCGTCTGGTGTCAGCAGAATATTCTGCGCAAACATGATGCTGCTGACGAGCAGCAACACCACCGGCATCTGTGCCTGCTGTGCCTCCTGCTCGCTGTTGACCGTCGCACCCACGGCGGCAAACAGCCCGGCGTAAAGCATGAAGCCCAGTACAAAAAAGGCGATCAGGACCAGTCCGGTGCCCCACGAGATATCCGGAATGCCCATCGGCGCGGAGGCGGCGCCGAACTTTGCCAGAATGGGCGCGCGAATCTTGTACATCAGGAAACTCATCGACATCCAGATGACCATCTGTGTCAGGCCGACGCCACCCACACCGATCACTTTGCCGGCCAGCAGTCGCGACGCCGGCAGGCTGGAGATGACCACCTCGGCGACACGCGACTGCTTCTCTTCCAGCACGCCGCGCAACACGTTCAGACCGTAGATGAAGATGGTCATGTACAGCAGCATGGCGACGGCCAATCCGAAGAAGAAATTCAGCTGTCCCGAGCCGCCGCGTCCCTGCTTGGTGAGACGTTCGGTCGACACGTTGACGTTGATCTCCATCAGCTGCCGGCCCACGTCGGGATCGATGCCGGTTTTTTCCATGCGCAGCGAGAGGACTTCGCGTTGCACGGCGCGCTCGAGTTTCTGCATGTCGAAGAGGGCCGACGTGTTGCTGCCGGCATAGCGCGCCTTCTGGCCGGCCAGCGTCGTCGAATCGAGGACGAGATAGCCCTTCATCGCTTCCGACATCACGTCCTTGGTGGCCAGCGATTCCGCCTGTGCCACGCCGTCGGCCAACACCGTTTCCACGCGCGGCGTTGCGCCGCCTCCGCCGCTGATGCCACCGCTCAGCCGCGCGGCGACGCGTTCGCCAAGGCCCGCGCCGGTGGCGTCGACAATGACGATCTTCGATGCATCGGCCGATCCCTTGTCACGCGACGAGATCAGCGCGGGCAGGAACATCAGCGCGCCGATCAACACCGGGCCAAACACGGTGGCGATCACGAACCACCGCGACCGCACGCGCTCGAGATACTCTCGGCGGATGACCGCCATCAGCTTACCCATGGCCGCTCATCCCCGCGTCAACGTGAGTCGCCCCGACCTTCTCCAGAAAGATGCGGTGCAATGACGGACGGACGAGTTCGAACCGTTCGATCGACGCGCCCGCGTGAACCAGCGCCAGCAAGACCTCGGGTGCTTTCGCGCCCTCGGCCAGTTCCAGTTCGAGAAACCGATTGGAGTCGTCCACACGCGACAGCAGCCGACGATCGGCGAGTACCGCGCGAACGGCGTCCGAAGGCGCGCCGTCGAGCCCCAGTGCGATGGTGCGGGCACCATGCGATTCGCGTACGTCGGTCACCCCGCCATCGAGCACCTTCTCGCCGTTGGCAATGATGCACACCGAATCGCACATGCGTTCGGCGTTGTCCATGATGTGTGTGCTGAAGATGACCGTGCGCCCCCGCTTCTTGAGGTCCACGACCGTGTCTTTCAGTGCCTGCGCGTTGATGGGATCGAGCCCGGAGAAGGGCTCGTCGAGGATCACGAGTTCCGGATCGTGCAGCAGTGCCCCGATGAATTGCACTTTCTGCTGCATGCCACGAGAGAGCTCGTCGACTTTGGCGTTACCCCAGTCTTCGCCCTCGCCGCGCAACGACAGGCGCTCCAGCCAGGCGGTAATGCGCTTGTCGAGATCGCTGCCGCCCAAACCCTTGAGTTCGCCGAGGAAGCGCAACACGCGCCGCACTTGCATCTTGCGGTAGAGGCCGCGCTCTTCCGGCAGGTAGCCGATGCGATCCACCAGCGAGGCATCACCGCTGGGCAAACCGAGCATGCTGATGCGCCCTTCGTCCGGGGCGATGATGTTGAGCATCATGCGGATCGTCGTGGTCTTGCCGGCGCCGTTGGGGCCCAGCAAACCGTAGACGGCACCGCGAGGGACGACCAGCGAGAGCGATTTGACGGCGACGTGATGGTCGTACCGTTTGGCGATCCCCTGAATGTCGATAGCAGGTGAGGACATGCGGGAAAGATGCTGCTGAACACACGGTACCGGCAGCCTCATGCAGTCATCGGCACAGGGCGACATATTTCCGGCATGTCCGTTCCGTCCGCACCCGAGATGGTCGCAGCTCCGCAGGTGGCGCCGGCGCTCGGTGCGTCGACGCGCCTGCTTTTCACGCGGCGCGAACTGGCCGGCGCGTTTGGCGACCTCGGTACCGACTTGCCACTCTTGGTGGGCGTGGTGGTGGCGACCGGCATGGACGCGACCGCCGTCTTTGTCATGTTCGGCGTGCTCCAGCTGTTTTCCGGACTGACCTATCGCATGCCCATGCCGGTGCAGCCGCTCAAAGCCATGGCGGCGATCGCGATTGCGTCAAAGTTGGCGCCGCCGTTGTTGGCCGCCGGTGGTTTGATCGTCGGCGTTGTGATGCTGGTGCTCGCCAATACGGGCCTGCTCGACCTGATTGCGCGGACGGTGCCCAAAGCCGTGGTGCGTGGCATTCAGGTGGGGCTGGGTCTGCAGTTGGGGATGCTGGCGCTCACCCGGTTCATTCCTGCGGACGGCGGTCGCGGTATCGTCCTGGCGATACTGGCACTCGGCATCGTGGCCGTGTTGCGTGAAAATCGACACGTGCCGGCAGCGTTGGCGGTGCTGGCGCTCGGGTTGGTGGTTGCGGCGTTTACCTGGCCCGCCGACGCGCCATTGCCCTTTGGTTTTCGGTGGCCCGCACTGCCCGCACGATGGCCGACCGGCGATGAGTTCGCACGCGCAAGTTTGCTGCTGGCATTGCCGCAGCTGGCGTTGTCACTCGGGAATTCGGTGCTCGCCACGCGACAGGTGGCGGCCGATCTTTTTCCCGAACGCCCGCCGCTAACCGTGAAACGCATCGGAATCACGTATGCGCTGATGAACCTGGTGGCCGCGCCGGTGGGTGGCTTGCCGGTCTGCCATGGATCGGGCGGGATGGCCGGACACTATGCGTTCGGGGCCCGGAGTGGCGGCAGCGTGATTATGTACGGTGGCTTTCTGCTGTTGGCCGGCTTCTTCCTGGTTGGCGATCCGGCGGCCTTTCAGCGCCTCTTCCCGGGTCCGATTCTTGGCGCGCTGTTGTTGGTGGAAGCCATTGCCGTGTTGTTTCTCGTGCGCGACATGATTCCGCAGCGCTCCGCATTTGCCCTGTCCCTTGCCTGCGGACTGACGGCGGCATTTGTCCCGTATGGGTACGCCGTCGCGCTCGTGGCCGGCACATTGGTGTGGTATCTCGCACGTCCCTGGTTGTCGCCTTCTGGAGCTGCCGTCACATGATGCCTTTTGCCCGCCGGTCGACCTGCGCGGTGCTCGCGACGTTCGGTGCTGCCTCATTCGTGGCGTCGCTGGTCGCGCCACTGACGGCGCCACTGACGGCGCAGAGCGGCCCTCGCGTCGAGGTCTCCTTCAGTCCCACGGTGCATCCGGCACCGATCACGGGGCGCGTATACATCGCGTTCAGCCGCACGTCGACGGCCGACCGTGGTCCGATTGCACAAGCCGGAGAAAACGGCGTGCCACTCTTTGGCACGGACGTCAGCAATCTCGGCGCCGGCAAGTCCGCCACGATCGACGGCACGACGTTCGGGCATCCTGTGCAGAGTTTGCGCGATCTCCCCAAAGGGGAGTACTGGGTGCAGCCATTCGTGAACGTGTATACCAGATTCGCGCGCGCCGACGGCAAGACGATCTGGGCGCATATGGATCAATGGGAAGGACAGAACTGGCGACGGTCGCCCGGAAATCTCTACGGCGATCCGGTGAAGATCTCGTACGATCCCGCGTCAACCAAACCCATCACGTTGACGGCGGACAAAGTCATTCCACCCGTGGTGGTGCCCGCCGAAACGGAGAGCGTCAAACGTCTCAAGATCCAGAGTACGATTCTCACCAAGTGGTGGGGGCAGCCGATCTATCTAGGCGCCGTGGTGCAGCTCCCGAAGGACTATGACAAACATCCGGATGCACGGTATCCGATTGTCTACAGTCACGGGCATTTCTCGCTGCGGGCACCGGCCGTGGGCAGCACGCCGTACTGGAATGCCGATGGCACCCCTCGGATGATTCTGGTGACACTGCAGCATCCGTCACCCTTTTATGACGATTCGTACGGTGTCAACTCGGCCAACAATGGCCCGTACGGCGACGCGATCATGCAGGAGCTGATCCCGGCGGTGGAATCGAAGTTTCGCGTCATCGGGCAACCGTGGGCGCGGCTGCTCACCGGCGGCTCCACTGGCGGTTGGATCTCGCTGGCGCATCAGGTGTTCTACCCCGACTTCTACGGCGGCGTCTGGTCGCTGTGTCCGGATGGCGTGGATTTCCGCTACCACCAGATCGTCAACGTGTACGCGGACACGAACGCCTATTGGTTTCAGAAAGAGTGGCTCAAGATCGACCGCCCCACGCGGCGACAGCCTGATGGCAACATCACCGCGATGATGAAGGATGAAAACTGGTTCGAGCTCGTGTCGGGAACCAAGTCACGATCTGGCGGCCAGTGGGATATCTGGGAAGCCACGTACGGACCCGTGGGCATGGATGGGTATCCGGTCCCCATCTGGAACAAGCGCACGGGTGTGATCGATCGTGGCGTGGCGGAGTACTGGAAGGAGCACTACGACGTGCGACATATTCTCGAGACGCGGTGGTCGACACTCGGGCCCAAGGTGGCCGACAAGATCAACATCTATGTCGGCGATGCGGACTCGTATTATCTGAATATGGGTGTGCGGCTCATCGACGAATTCCTGAAACGCACGACGTCACCCAAGTGGAGTGGCGAGATCGTGTATCAGCCGATGGCGCCGCACTGCTGGGGCCCGCCGATGCCTGATCTGATGGCCAAGATGGTCAAGCAGATGGAACGCACGGCGCCGGCCGGTGCGGATCTCAAGAGTTGGCGCTACTGAGCCGCGGTACGATTGCGTCTCGGGAAGCACGGCCAAACAACAACCAAACAGCAACAGGATTTTACCACAGAGAGCACAAAGGCACAGAGAAAAAGACACGTGAAATATGTCGGCGGTTTCTTCGTGCCCTCTGTGCCTCTGTGGTGAAAAGCAGTTCGCAGCAGCACGCCATGCGCGTGGAGAGAACTCGTCCACGCGAAAACCTCGTCATCGTTTCTCACGACTTCAAGGATATTTCATGATGCGTTTCGATCGTCGCGCGGGGATCGCGCTGGTGGCTTTCGCGCTTTCCGCAACGGTTGCCGTCGCGCAAAAGGCGCTGGCGGATGTCACCGGGAAGTGGGCGTTTGCCGTGGTGACCGAGAATGGGACCGGGACACCGTCTGTCGTCCTCAAGCAAGAGGGCGAGAAGCTCACCGGAACATACGAGTCAGCGCGTATGGGCATCCGCAACATCGAAGGCTCGGTGAAGAAGGACTCGATCAGCTTTGCGCTCAAGGGCGGGGAAGTCGAGCTCACCTTCAAGGGCAAAGTTGTCGACAAGGACAATCTCGAAGGGGTGGTCGATCTTGGCGGACAGGGCGGCGCCACCTTCACGGCCAAGCGCGTGCCGTAACGGGTACGCGATCGGCGCAGACGAAAGCACGGCGCATACCAGATACGTTCGTCCGATTTTGAGCGAGCCGCGTGCATCTGCACGCGGCTCGTGTGTTGTGTGGGGCGTTCCCCGACACACTGATGGGGATTCTCAGGATGGCTGCCGTCGTCATGGATCGGCATTCATGACCAGCGCGAGATACACAAGTCTCGCGATTCATGGGTCACCTGCCTGAGCCCTTATATGCGCATTCTGCTGATCCATCCGAACTACCATTCCGGCGGCGCCGAGATCGCCGGCAACTGGCCGCCTGCCTGGGTCGCGTACATCAGCGGCGCCCTCAAGTCCGCCGGGTTCCGCGACATCGCGTTCATCGACGCGATGACCGATCACATCGAGGATGAGCCGCTCGCTGCTCGACTGCGAGCCGAGTCGCCGGATATCGTACTTGTCACGTCGATCACGCCGGCCATCTACAAGGCGCAGAACACATTGCGTCTGGTGCGCGAGATTCATCCGAATGCCGTGACAGTGCTCGGTGGAATCCACGGCACGTTCATGTACGGTCAGGTGCTCAGCGAAGCGCCGTGGATCGATTACATCGTGCGTGGCGAAGGCGAGGAGATCGTGGTGAACCTCGTGAAGGCCATCGCCGAAGGGCGCATGCCGGCCGAGCGCGACACGGTGAAGGGACTGGCGTACCTCGATGAAGGCAAGCCGTTTGCCACCCCGGTGCATCCGCCGATTCAGGATCTCGATGCGCTGGTACCCGACTGGGGCATTCTGAACTGGGATCGGTACATCTACATCCCACTCAACTGCCGCGTCGCCATTCCGAATTTCGCGCGCGGGTGCCCGTTCACCTGCAGCTTCTGCTCGCAGTGGAAGTTCTGGCGCCAGTACCGTACGCGCGACCCCAAGAAGTTCGTGGACGAGATCGAGATGCTCGTCAAGGATCACAACATCGGCTTCTTCATTCTTGCCGACGAAGAGCCGACGATCAACCGCAAGAAGTTTGTCGAATTGTGCGAAGAGCTGGTGAAGCGCAACCTGGGCGTGCACTGGGGCATCAACACGCGCGTGACGGACATCCTGCGTGACGAAGAGCTCCTGCCGCTCTATCGCAAGGCCGGTCTCATCCACGTGTCGCTCGGCACGGAAGCGGCGGCGCAGCTCAAGCTTGATCGCTTCAACAAGGAGATCAAACTCGATCAGAGCAAGAAGGCGATTCAGCTGCTGCGCAAGAACGGTATCGTCGCCGAGGCCCAGTTTATCGTCGGACTCGAAAACGAAACGCCCGAGACGCTCGAAGAGACGTACAAGATGGCGCTGGAGTGGGAAGTCGACATGGCGAACTGGAACTGCTACACGCCGTGGCCCTTCTCCGATCTCTTCCAGGATCTCGGTGACAAGGTCGAAGTGCGCGACTACGCCAAGTACAACTTTGTCACGCCGATCATTCAGCCCGACGAAATGACGCGCGAAGATGTGCTCAAGGGCGTGCTGCACAACTATCGGCGCTTCTACTTCAAGAAGGCGACGGGTGGCTATCTCTGGGACAAGGATCCCAAACGCCGCAAGTATTTGCAGGGGTGCCTCAAGGCGTACCTGAAGAGTGCGTTCGAGCGCAAGTTCTACGATCTCGGTCGCATCAACTACTGGGGACAGGCCAACGTCGACTTCAAGTTCGACGATACCAAGTCGAAAACCACCGACGAGTTGATCCGGTCGAAGGCGAAGAAGGAGATCCAGCATGTGCACAAACCGTCGCTGTCCGGGGTGTCGCACGCGCCGCTGCCGGTGATTGAGGCCTTCGGACACGAGCTGCCGGCCGACGAGTTCATCGCGCCCAAACGATCGAAGATGGCGATGGCCGCCACGGCCGTCACCGCCGACGGCGAGACGGTCAGCGTGCCCGCCGATCACGGGGGGATTCGGGCCTGCTAGACCGGCACGTGCGAGACGACTGATCGGACAACAGATCGGCAGTACGAGGGGCGGGGAGTCGCTCTTCGGGCAACACCAACGACCTGGGATTGGAGACTGGCGACGGCGCGCGGCAGGGCGCGACGGCACGGGCTCGGGTTCCAGGTCGTTGGCTGTCTGCGATCACGAAGCGGAGGTAGCTTTCACGGAATCCTCCCTCTCTCAGGAGCCGTTTCGTGTCTTCCGCGGTCATTCGTCGCGCGCCACTGGCGCTGCTCTTCGCGCTGCTCGCTGCTGCGTCCTCCACGGCGGGTGTCGCCCAGACGCCCGATCTGTTTTCGTCCATGCACTGGCGACAGATCGGTCCCGTGCGCGCCGGGCGCGCGCGCGCGTTGTCGGGTGTGCCCTCCCAGCCGAACGTGTTTTACATCGGCTTCGACAATGGCGGCGTGTGGCGCTCCACAGACTACGGTTCGAATTGGCGTCCGATTTTTGACGACGCGTCCACCGGCTCCATCGGCGCCATTGCGGTGGCGCCCACCGATCCCAATGTGATCTATGTCGGGACCGGCGCCGGGATCATTCGCCCCGATCTCGCGGTCGGCGACGGCATGTACAAATCCACCGATGCCGGAAAGACGTGGCGTCATCTGGGACTGCGCGAATCGCAGATGATCGCGCATATCGATGTCGATCCCAAAGATCCGAACCGGTTGTTTGTCGCGGTGCTTGGGCATCCGTACGGACCCAATCCGGAGCGCGGCATTTTCCGCTCCACCGACGGGGGCGCGACCTTCACCAAGGTGCTGTACAAGGACGAATACACGAGCGGCAACGATGTGCGCATCGATCCGTCCAATCCCAACATCGTGTACGCGACCCTCTGGCAGCAGCAGCAGAGTTTTATCGAGGGGCAGGGATTTGGCGGCTATGGCAACGGGATCTTCAAGTCCACCGATGGGGGCACGACGTGGAAGCAGTTGACCGACGGATTGCCGTCAATCTTGCAGGCCAACATCGCGGTCTCGCCCAGCAATCCGCGCACGCTGTATGCGATGGCCGCCGGCGCCGCGACGAGCGGACCGCCGGGCGCATCAGGACCAGTGGGGTTCTATAAGTCCACCGATGCCGGTGAACATTGGAAGCTTGTCGTGCACGCGAATACGCCAGGCGAGCGTCCGACGCCCGATCCACGTCCGCTCGGGCGCATCGGCGGTGGTGATCTCCCCACCATCATCGTGGATCCCACCAACGAGAAGGTTGTCTACAGTTCGTCCACGGTGTTCTGGCGCACAGAAGACGCTGGACTCAACTGGTCGGCGATTCGTGGCGCACCGGGCGGCGATGACTATCAGAAGACGTGGATCAACCCGCTCAACCCCGACATCATTCTTGCGGTGGCTGATCAGGGCGGTGTGGTCTCGGCCAATCGCGGTCTGAGCTGGAGCAACTGGTACAATCAACCGACGGCCGCGATGTATCACGTGACGGCCGACAACAGCTTTCCGTATCGGCTATGCGGTGGGCAGCAGGATTCGGGATCGGCGTGTGTGGCCAGCCGCTCGATGGATGGCATGATCACGTTCCACGATTGGCATCCGGTCAACATTCAGGAATACGGCATCGCCGCACCGGATCCACGCAATCCCGATCACGTGTACGGCAGTCAGCGGAGCGGGGTGTCGTACTACGACCGCACCACCAAGCAGTCGATGCAGGTGGGCCCCGACATGAGCGCGAAGGGGCCGAAGGGCGAAAGCCTCAACCGCAACGTGCGCACCATGCCGCTGCACTGGTCGCCCGTCGACAACACCACGCTGTTCTACGCGTCGAACGCCGTCTGGAAGTCCACCGATCGCGCACACAGCTGGACGCGCATCAGCGGCGATCTGACGCGGCAAACGTGGGCCGTACCGGCCACGGCCGGCAAATACGCCAGCAGTGTCACGCCCGGACCGATGGGCTCCATCACGGCGTTGGCACCGTCGCCGCGTGCACTCGGAGTGCTCTGGGCCGGCAGCGACGACGGCAACGTGCAGGTCACCATGAATGGCGGCACGACCTGGCAGAATGTCACGCCGGCCGCGATCAAACCGTGGACGCGCATCTTCAACATCGATGCCGGCCACTTCGATACACAGACGGCATACATCGCGGCGAACACCCTGCGCCTCGACGATCTCAATCCGCATTTCTACCGCACGCATGACGGCGGCAAGACGTGGACGGAAATCAACACCGGCATCGCGCCGGGCGCCGCGGCCAACGCCATTCGCGAAGATCCGCGGGTGAAGGGGTTGCTGTACGCGGCGACTGATCTGCAGGTGTGGGTGTCGTTCGACGACGGCGATCACTGGCAGTCGCTCAAACTCGACATGCCGCCGATTTCCGTGCGCGACATCCAGATCAAGGATGACAGCACCTGCCTGTGCGCCGATCTCGTGGCGGGCACGCACGGTCGCGGATTCTGGATTCTCGACAACGTGACGCCACTGCGGCAGGCGGCGGCCGCGTTCGCGGCGAAGAATGCGAACACACCGTATCTCTTCCGACCGGCACCAGCCGTGCGCGTGCGCTTCGGCACCAACGATCCCACACCATGGCCGGAAGAAATGCCGGCCGGAGAAAACCCGCTGCCGGGTGGCATCATCGACTACTATCTGCCCAAGAATGCGAGTGCGCCGGTGACGCTCGAAATCTTGAGCAGCGCCGGCAAAGTCGTGCGGCGATACACCAGCATCGACTCGGTGCTCAATCCACACCCCGCCACCGAACGCGCGGCGTACGACAAGATCTGCCAGAAGGCACCCTCGGCGCCGTTCTGCGGGTTGCCGCTCTACTGGCCGGCGATTCCACTGGTCGTGTCGGCGAAGGCCGGCATGCACCGCTTCAGCTGGGATCTGCACTACGATCCGGTTGATCCGCTCGACGCGGTGCCCGTTGGCGATGACGATGCGCCGGGGGCCGTGCCGCACCGCACGTATCCGCTGGTGAATGCCCCGTGGGCCCCGGTCGGCAGCTACACGGTGCGCCTGACGGTGGACGGCACATCGACGACGCAGCCGCTCCGGCTGTACATGGATCCGCGTGTCAAAACCTCGGCCGCGGGCCTGTCGCAACTCGCGTCGTTGTCTGGAGAGATGTACGACAAGTCGGTGGCCGCCCATGCGGCCTTCGGTCAGGCACGCGCACTCATTGCGCAGCTCGACAAGATGAGCGGCGCCGATGTCGACGCGCTCAAAGCGGTGCTCGAACCGCTGGCCCCGTCGTCGGCGCAGGTGCGCAATGTGCGGGCGATTCGCCGGCGTGGACCTGCCACCGCGGCCACGCCGTCACTCGAAGGCGTGAGCAACACGCTGCTGGCGGCCGCGATGGCCATGCAAAACGCCGACGTCGCGCCAACGGCTGTGCAGATTGCGGCCTGCAACGCTGCGCGCACGCAGGCGGCGCCGGTACTTGCCCAGTGGAACAGCATTCGCACGACGCGTCTTGCCGCGTTCAACGCTCGGCGCAAGGCGGCCGGACTGCCGACCGTCTCACTTCCCAACTGACGAAACCATGATCCTGCTGCTCTCACTCGCCGCGGCGGTCGGTCTGGCCGTCCCGCCGGCGCATGCGCCGGCCGTGCCGGTGCGCTCGTCGGCTGCAGCCGCCGCGCAGGCCGATGTCGCACGTTGGGAAGCGACGGCGAAACGCGTCACCATCATTCGTGACACCTGGGGCATCCCGCACATCTATGGCAAGACCGACGCGGACGTCGTCTTCGGAGCGCTGTACGCGCAGGCCGAAGATGATTTTCACCGCATCGAGATGAACTACATCAATGCGATGGGGCGACTCGCCGAGACAGCGGGTGAAAAGGAGCT
The DNA here is from genome assembly GCA_017991005.1 of Gemmatimonadaceae bacterium. Classification (GTDB taxonomy): domain Bacteria; phylum Gemmatimonadota; class Gemmatimonadetes; order Gemmatimonadales; family Gemmatimonadaceae; genus Gemmatimonas. The sequence continues at coordinate 13,785 of JAGNMU010000006.1, forward strand.
CTATCGCGACCTGCGCATGAAGCTGTTCATCGACCCGGTTGATCTCAAAGCGCGATACGCCGCGAGCCCACTCTGGCTGAAGAAGCTGATGGACAGCTTTGCGGACGGGCTCAACTACTACTTGCACACCCATCCGACGGTGAAGCCGCTGGTGATCCCACGGTTCGAACCGTGGATGGCGCTTTCCTTCAGCGAAGGGAGTATCGGCGGCGATATCGAATCGGTGTCGCTGCCGCAGCTCGAGGCGCTGTACGGCAAGGGCGCGGCGGTGCCGGCCCCAAGCGACGATGACCTCATGGAACGGGAGCCGTCGGGCTCGAACGGCTTTGCCATCGCGCCGTCCAACACGGCGGGGGGACGCGCGCTGCTGCTCATCAATCCGCACACGTCGTTCTACTTCCGCGCTGAACTGCAGATGGTCAGCGAGGAAGGGCTCAACGCGTACGGCGCATCCACCTGGGGACAGTTCTTCATCTACCAGGGATTCAACAATCGGCTGGGCTGGATGCATACGTCCGGTGGCGCCGACGTGATCGATGAGTATCTGCTGCAAGTGAGCAAGAAGGCGGATGGCCTGTACTACACGTACGGCGCCGCGCAACGCAAACTGCGCGAAAAGCGCATCACGATCCCGTTCAAGGCCGCTGATGGTTCCATGACGTCACGCGTGGTGACCGTGTACTACAGTCATCACGGGCCAGTCGTGCGTCAGGCCGATGGCAAATGGGTGGCCGTCAAACTGATGAACGAACCCACCAAGGCACTGCAGCAGTCGTATCTGCGCACCAAGGCGACGAACTACGCCGCCTTCAACAAGGTGATGGATCTGCGCACCAATTCGTCGAACAACACGGTGTACGCGGATGCCGATGGCAATATCGCCTATTGGCACGGCAACTTTGCCCCGCGTCGCGATGTGAGATTCGACTGGTCGCAACCCGTCGATGGCAGCACGCCCGCGACGGAGTGGAAGGGGCTGCATCTGGTGAACGAAACCATCACCCTCTTCAATCCGAAGACCGGATGGATCCAGAACACCAACAGCACCCCGTTCACGGCGTCCGGCCCCTCGAGCCCGCGCAAAGACAAGTATCCGGCGTATCTGGCGCCAAGCCCGGAAAACGCGCGCGGTATTCATGCCGTGCGCGTGCTCAAGGATCGCAAGGACTTCACACTCGACAAACTGATCGGCGCGGCGTTCGATCCTGACCTGCCGGCGTTCGAGGATATCATTCCGCCGCTCGTGCGCGACTACGACGCACTCGGAGCCGCGGATCCGCGCAAGAGCGCGTTGGCCGAACCCGTGGATTCGCTGCGTCGCTGGTCTCGGCAGTGGGGCGCGGCCTCCGTCCCGATGTCGCTGGCCGACTACTGGGGCGCGGCGTTGATGCGCACAGCGGCCCGCCCCGCACGCGCCAAGGGCATTTCGACGCTGGAATACATGACGCAGGGTGCCACGGCCGCCGAGCGGCTCGATGCGCTCACGCAGGCTGTGGCCACCCTCACCCGCGACTTCGGCACCTGGAAGAAGCCGTGGGGTGAGATCAACCGCTTCCAGCGGCTGACGAACGATCTGGATCCGCCGTACGATGACAGCAAACCCAGTTTTCCCGTGATGTTCGCGTCCGCAACCTGGGGATCGCTGGCGGCGTACGGCAACACGGCCGCCAAGACCACCAAAAAGAACTACGGCAACCGAGGCAACAGCTTTGTGGCGGTAGTGGAATTCGGGCCAACCCTCAAGGCCAAGGCGGTCACCGCCGGCGGCCAAAGCGGCAACCCGGCTTCTCCTCATTTCGCCGACCAGATCGAACGGTATTCCACCGGTAATTTCCGCGATGTCCTGTTCTATCGGGCAGACGTCGAGAAACACGCCGAAACCACCTACCACCCCGGCGAAACGCCGGTTCAGGGAAAGCGCTGATGCCCCGCACGCCCGCTGCCAGCCCCAGAGGACCCGCGGCCCTCGGACCCTACTCCCACGCCGTCTGGTCCGGCGACCAGATCTTTCTGTCGGGCCAGACCCCCGTGGACCCCGCCACGGGACAGTTGGTACAAGGAGACGTCGAGGCGCAGACGCACCGGGCCTTTGATAACCTCCAGCTCGTCCTGGAAGACGCTGGCCTGAGCATGGATGACGTGGTAAAGTGCAACGTCTATCTTACCGACATGGCGAATTTCGCCGCGATGAATCGAGCCTATTCCACGCGATTCACGGCGCCGTACCCTGCGCGGACCACGGTGGCAGTCGCCGGACTGCCGCTCAACGCACAGGTCGAGATTGAACTTGTCGCTCGGCGCTCCAGCTGATCGGCGCGTAGCCACTCCTGCCCCAACTCCTATGACCAAGCAACGCTTTGCCCGTCTGTCCGTAGTGGCGGCGCTCGTTCTGAGCGCGGCAACCGCTGCTGCGCAACATGTGCTCGCCGACTTCGGCGGCACCTGGTCCGTCGTCGTAGAAGGGCCGCAGGGCCCGATGAACTCTGAACTCGCGCTCACGCAGAAGGGCGACACCGTCGCCGGCGAATTCAGCTCGGAAATCGGCAAGGCGCCGGTCTCGGGCATGGTGAAGGGCGACTCCATCAAGCTGGCGTTCGGCCTGGACATGGGCGGCCAGCAGCTGTCGCTCGTCGTCACCGGCGCGCTCAAGGATAAAGACAACCTTGGCGGCGTGATCGAAGCGGCGGGCATGGGCGGCTTCCCGTTTACGGCGGCTCGCAAGAAGTAGTCGCGCGGTCGCGACACACCGGTATGACTACAACATGACAGAGCGGGCGATATCCTCGGATATCGCCCGCTTCGTCATTGGTGCCGCGATCAAGCGTGGTGGGGTGCTGCTATTGGAGGTCGTGCCTACCGAACGCGCAGGCCCAAACTGACTGACTCAAATCCGCGCCCGTCAGCGGGCATCGCCGGCAGATAGGTGGTGCGACCAGACAGTACCATCGTGACGCGACCCGCCAACGGCAGGCCGATGTCGATCCGCCCCGACCCACCGCCCGCGTACAGGCTCGACCGATCGTCGGACACGCGAAAGACACCGGCGCCGGCAAAGACGCGCACGGACCAGCGGGTGGACATGTGCGACGGCACCAGTTCGGCGCCTATCGATGTCACGAGACCTCCAACAAACGGCATGTCGTTGCGGCACGTGTTGCTGCCCGCGCTCACGATACACGAGTCGTCGGTTTTGAGGCTGGTGTGTGCGGTCACGCCGACGCCCAGTCGAAGCGGCCCGCCCGATATCGGCACAGAGAGCAACGCATCGAGTGCCGGCGCGTGGCGGTCGTTGTACACGTCGCGTTCGACTCGCGTGATCCCGGTCGAGAGATCGAAGGACCGCGTGTGCTGTGCGAGGAGGACCGACGACGGGATGCACGCGCAGGCGATCCACACGAGGGCGCCGCGCCTGAACGATTGGATACGGCGGTACATCCCGTCTCTGGACATCACGTCTCCGAAGCAGTGGGTGCGGCATACGTCACCATGACGGTGCCGGATTTTTCGTACACCCGATGTTCCGAAAGGGTAAGACGATGCTGTGTGGCGGGCAACGCACGCAACGGAATGCCGCCGCCAACAAGCACCGGCACGTACGCGACCTCGATGTCGTCGACAACACCCGCGTCGAGCAGGGTGCGAAAGAGATCGCCGCCACCGAACAGCCAGATGTCCTTGCCTGGTTCCGCCTTGAGCGCGCGAATGCGAGTCGCGACGTCGCGCGACCACACTTCGGCGTGCGTGGCCGCCGCCAGTGTGTGCGAACAGACGATGACGCGCATGCCTTTCCACATCCCCATGTGCTCTTCCGGGTATGCCGCAGACGCTTCGTATGTCTTCCGCCCCATCAGGAGCGTGTCATACCGGGCGAACATCGCGCCGAAATCGATGTCCGGATCCATGGGGATCCAGTCGAACTCGCCGTTGGGGCCGGCAATAAATCCGTCCAACGAACTCGCGACAGAATAACGAAGACGGCGCAAGGCACCCTCCAGCGAGTGGTGTTGTTTATAAATGACCGTTTATTTATATTGAGTGCAGCTGCACGACCAGGCAAGCCCCGTGGGCACCGAGATGCCGTGACCCGTCCCCGAAAAACCAGCGACGACGCCCTCCTGATGGCCACGGCGCGTGTCATGGGCCGCGTGCCGCCGGGCGAACTCACCCTCGCGCTTGTTGGCAAAGAGGCGGGTGTCTCGCCCGCCACGCTGTTGCAGCGCTTCGGCTCCAAGATGGGACTCCTGACGGCGCTCGCCGAGGCCGGTGCAGGGGGCATGCCCGACGCGCTGGTGGCGGTGCGTGCGGCGCACGCCTCGCCGCTTCAGGCACTCGACGCCTATCTCGGCGGTTTCGCGATGCTGGCGCCGTCCGCCGATGTCCTCGCCAACAACCTCGCGTATCTCCAGCTCGACCTCAGCACGCCGGCGTTGCGCGCGCCGACGCAGGCGATGTTCCTCGCGCACGAGGAGGCGGTGCAGTCGCTGGTGCGCGACGCCGTCCTGGCCGGCGAACTGCGACCCGCCGATGCGCGTGCGTTGGCACGGACGCTGCTCGCGGTCACGCAGGGGGCACTGATTCTTTGGGGAGTCCATCGCAACGGCGGCGTGCGTCAGGCGTTGCGCCGTGAAGTGCAGGCCGTGCTGGCGCCGTGGCGCACGGCGCGCTGATGCACGGCGCGCTGATGCACGGCATGTTGGGCGCTCACGGAGGGCTCGCGCCCGTCCCTTCGTGAACGGGGGTTACCGCGCCGACTCGCGGCGGAAACGCGCGAGCGGCGCCATGCGGGCGCGAAGCAGCACAAGTTCGGTCCCCGAAGTGCCGGTGACGAGTTCGTAGCTGTCGGTCATCTCGAGAACACGCGCAAACTCGGACTCGCCAGACATATCCGGACAGGCGCGACGCGTCATCGCGATTGCGGAGAAACGCAGGCCGGTGTCGCCTTGGCGCACGTAGGCACCCGTGAAGGTGTTGCAGCCACTGAACCCGCTGACGCGTGCACTGTCGGCGGTGAATGCGAACGTGGGCGCGCGCTGCGGACTGCCGGCCGCCGACCACGGTTTGCCGCGCAGTTCAATCAGTGTCCACGATGACGGCAGTGGCAAGGTGCTGCCGGTGGCGACGGTGTTGGCCGGTGTATTCGCGGCAGGTGTGGGTCCCACGGGTGTCGGCTGACGGACCTCGGCTGCCTTGAGCACGTACCGGTCGGCCAGCGCGCCGGTGATGCGATGGCCTTGCAGATCGAGTTGCACGAGCTGTCGCTCGCCGACCAGATAGCGATTCGGCCCATCCGTGATGCTGGTGAACGTGATTTCATTGCGCGCCGCATTCCAACGGAAACTGCCATGCCGGACCGTGAGGTCGTCTGGTTTGCCGAGGCGCCGGGTGGCGAGTTGATACGTGGAGTCGCGTCGCAGCAGGATCGCGGTTTCAATCCCCGAGCAGTCCGCACAGGGAAGCGTGCCCAGGTATACCCCTGGCCAGTCCAGCGCATTCGCACTGTTGTCAGCGGTGGCGGTCGGTGCGCGCGTGGGAGTGGGTGTGGCGGCTGATGTCACCGGCGCGCGCGATGATGCGCACGCCGCCAGCGAAAGCCATGACACGACGAACAGCGTGTGCCTGCAGACGGCACGACGCAACGCGAAACGCAACGCGAAACGCAACGCGAAACGCAACGCGCGATGCGTCATGAGTCCTCCCGTGGTGCACCGTGGGTTCCGTGCGACACGCGCGAGCAGCCACCAGCCGCGATGCGGCCAG
>JAGNMU010000006.1:19641-29638 GCA_017991005.1 Gemmatimonadaceae bacterium
ACGCAACGCGAAACGCAACGCGAAACGCAACGCGAAACGCAACGCGCGATGCGTCATGAGTCCTCCCGTGGTGCACCGTGGGTTCCGTGCGACACGCGCGAGCAGCCACCAGCCGCGATGCGGCCAGATCCGATGTTACTTGAGGCGTACGCGGGACAAATGCAGTCCGGTTGCATCGCGGCTCGTGAGATAGACGATCTTATCCGGTCCAAATCCCGCCAATGTATACCCGGAGGGCAGTTGGATGCGATCCACCATGACGCCGGTTTTGTCGATGATGTCGTAGATGGGTCCGCCCGGATTGGGGCGCATCGGGATGCCGCGCACCCACAGATTGCCGTCGGCATCCGCGCGCACCGAGCCGTTCGCGAGCGGTGGTTTGTAGTCGGGGAGATCGCGCGGCCGAACCAGGGTGGGTGCACGATAGATCGGCGCCGGCGGTGTGTAGCCGCTGCCGTACATCTCCGAGAAGTAGCTCTGCGTGCAGGCCGGTGCGGCCGGTGCGCCAGGCGTCGCGGCGCCAGCAGGCGCTGCAGGCGCGGCGCCCCCGGGCATCACCATCATCGCGCTGCCGGCCATCATCATCGTCTGTCCCGCCGGCGGCGTGGTTCCGGGCGGGCACGCTGGTACATAGTTGGGCGGAAACGAGAGGCCTTTCGGCAGGATCCAATCCTTGGGCAGACCCGGCGGCAGGATGACGCCCTCGGGGACTGTGAAGCTCGCGGGATAGGGCTTGTTGAGCAGATTCGACCACGCCACCATCTGCGCGGTGAAATCGCGCTGGGCGTTTCGGATCTGCACCGCCTTTGCCGAATCGGCGAATCGGACTTTGTCGTCGTCGGTGAGCCGCACCCAGGGGAACGGCTGTTTGTCGGACATCGTGACGGTGCCGTCGGGGGCGCGGAGTTCCACGCGATAATCCACGCCGCGCACGAAGGCCACCGAGCCGTCGGCACGAACCGCCCAGTCGTCGGTGAGCGGCAGTGGGTTGGGTATAACATTCAGGCCCCAGTAGCCCTCTGGTTCCATGCGCATCGAAAACACCGTTTTCGGAATGCGCACGACGCCCAGCGTGTCGGCCTTGCGCGTGTCGAGATGGAGGCCAACGACAAACGCGGAATCCGGTGGCGACGGGAAATAGGGCATGCCGGGCGGCGGCGCGACCGCGGGCGGCGCGGTCGTGGCGTTGATGCGATAAACAAACCGGCCCTTCGCGTCGAATGCCGGCACACCGGCTGAGAACGTCGTGTTCGTGATCGCGTTGACGTCCTGCGCACGCGGCACCGCACGCACGCGCACGATCGAGCCGTTGGCGTCCAACACGAGCATCGCGAGCGTGGCTGGATCGATGAACAACGTCGAGTCACCGAGATACGCGATCATCGTACCGGCGCGTGTGCCGTACGCGTTGGCGACTTCGGTGAGCGAGTCGAGCACGACCGACACCACCTTGAGCGTGCTGTCCAGCATCAGCAGTCGGCGTCGCGTGCCGTCATTGACGAGCACTCGGCCGCCGGGCAGGTGACGCACCTGATTGATCGCCCCGAGTGGTTCGGTGCTGATGGCTTGCGCGCTGGCGATGCGACGCACCGCCGGCCCAGGCAGTGGCGGCGCTGTCGTGGCCGCGCTGTTCGCAGTGCCCGCCGTGGGACTGACCGTCGGCGCACCGGTGACCGGCGGCTGCGGTGGCGTGCCGGCCTGCGCATCGAGGCTCGAATACGGAAGCATGGACAGCAGCGCCGTCACGAGCGTGATGGCGGACGAGAGGCGGTGAGTCATGAGGCGGTTCGTTGAAGTGCGCATATCGCCGATCGACTCATCGAGCGATGGAGATGACTTCGAAGCCGCCCGGAGGGCCGCCGAAGAAGCTGCCGCTGAATCCACCACTGCCGACGTAGAGGCCGGTTCCGTCACGCACAAGCGCCAGGAAACGCGGGTCGAGATACTGCGTGATCTGCGCCGGCAGTTTGCGCATCTGTTCGTCGGTGAGCAGATCGCGCACCGCCTTGACGGTGCCGGTGAGCAGATCCACCTGCGCGCGGCGTGCACGCAAATACCGATCATAGGCCTGCTCTTCGCGATACTTGGCCGGCAGGCTGGCGAGATACCGCGCCACGGGTGTCCAGAGCGAATCCACGCGGTATGCGTAGCGACGGTTCATCGACGCGATGCTATCGGCTTGCATCGATGTCAGGCGGAGCGAATCCTGCTGCCGGATGATCTGCGTCATCGGGTTGAGCACACTGCTGTTGCCGAAGTTGCGGAAGTTCGATTCGTTCATCCGCGTCCCGTTCGAGCCGCGGCCGTAGTCGAGTTGTTGGGTGAGGCTTTGCTTCTCGCGCGTCGGACCGAGGTCGATGCGCATCGAGACCGTCATCGTGACCGGCGAACGCAGCGTGAGGAACTGCGGACGGGTCTGACCAAAGCGCTGATTGACTTCGTACGTGTATTGCCGGGTGGTCGGGTTGAAACCGCGCACATAAAACAGCGACTGATCGGGGAACGGACTCTGCCCCCATCCGCGCAGATTGCCCGAGCCATTGAGTGCGAGATCAGCGGCACCGAGCGGATTGGAGAGTGAAAAGTCGAGCGACGCGCGCTGCGGCATGCGAAACTTCGCGCGATTGAGTGTCAGCGTCATCGAGGCGTTCGAGCTCCACGGTCCTCGGCAGCTGTTGCGACCCGCCACGCGACCCAGTTGCCGTTCGAGGCATGCGCGGGTGCTGCCCGGAAGCGAGGCAAACAACTGCTGCAACCCGGACGCGAGCGTCGGGTCGGCGACGGTGGCGGGGTTGTAAATGAACGCGCGATCGTTGGAGTATCCGTCTCCGTTGATATCCCCGGCGACGGTCGGCGTGAACGCTGCGCCGGAGCGGAATTGTCCGTTCCAGTTGAGCGTGACGTAGTCGAAGAGGTTGTATCGCAGGTTATAGCTGAACTGGTGCGGACCTGTCGACGCGGTCGCCCATTCCTTCCCCAGCGGATTGCCCGCCGTACTCTGAAATCCTGGCACCTGCTCGCGTACGTACGTAAGCGTATACGCGCCGCTCCATCCGAAACGCGACGGCGCACGCTGGATGGGGGAGAGCCGGAGCTGCAACTGCGAGGTCTGGGACTGGATATCGGAGCGCAGTTCGCTGACCCGATTGAACAGCGACGACACGCGTGCATCGCGTGACGCGATGGCCCCGGTGACGGGATCGATGCTGCCGGTCGCCACATACACGGGGCGTCCGCCTTCGCCGTCGAGTGTGAATTGCTGATTGGCGAGGAAATTGAGGTCGACGCTCTGTTGCTGGTTGAGATTCAGCGAGAACGTCCCTTCGGCGTTGAGCGAGAACCGCGCGTCGAGAATGGGCCCTTGCCACGACAGGTTGGTCCGCACGGAGCGCTGCGGTTTGAATGACTTCGCAAACAGCACCACATTCGGCGAGGAATTGGCGAAGACGGTCCCGTTGGTGCCGTCGGCGCAGCGGTCGGGGACAGCGGACCGATTGGCGCTGTACGACGTCCAGTCGGGAATGGGCACCGCATCACCGCTGCACACCAGCTGCTGAATGCCCGAGGGTAGTCCGGTGTTGTCGAGCGCGCTGCCGAGTTGCCCGGTGCTCGCGTTTGTGAACACCCCGATGCCACCTCGCACCACGGCGCGCGGCGCGCGAAATGCGCCGGTGAACGCGGCGATATCGTTGGACGTGCCGAGTGTCCAGGAGAAGCCGATGCGCGGACTGATCGCGAGTGGCGTGGGCACCCGATCATTGCGCTGGCCGAAGACCCGTTCCACTTCGGCATTGTAGGCCGGTGACTGCGCGAACCGGGTATTCTCGAGACGAATACCGTACTGAATCTGCACGTCCGGCGTCCGACGCCATGAATCGCCAAGGGAGAGTGCGCCGGTGTACTGGCCCGTGTTGCGCTGCCGCTGCGTCAGTTGGCGTGTAAACGCGGCCGGTCGACCAGCCTCGAAGTCTGCGAGCGAATTGTAGGTGAAGGTGCCAAGCAGATTGTTCGCCAGATTCTGCTGTGACCCGTTGTACTGGATTTCTGTGGTGAGTTTGATGCGATGTTTATTGGCATCGTCAAACCATGACAACGTGTTTTGTACCGTGCCACCCACGGAGCGCGATTCACTGAACAGTCCTTGATTGCCACCAAAGCCGAGACTCTGCACGCCGCTGGCGCCATCGGCAAGCACCGAATTCACCCGCACACGCCCCGATGGCAGATCGAGATACGGGTCGCCGTAGTTGCGCGACACGTTCAGCCCCATCGACGATTCGCTGAGAATCAGGCCGAAGTAGCGATTGGTGCGCAGTTGTGCGCCGCCGCCCCAGTTGATGCGATCGCCGCTGCTGGCGTTGAGCTGGGTGGCGCCGCCGCCCACCGGGCTTTGGCGCCCCCAGTTCCCGTTGAAGGCAATGCTGTAGGAGTCGCCGTTGATGGCGTTGGGCGGTTGAATGTCGATGCTGCCGAACACACTGCCATTGTCACTCAGTCGACTGTCGCGTTCGGGACCCGCCAGGCGAGGAATGCCGCGCTGATCGAGAATGCCGAGAAAGCGGGACACGGAATCGACCGCCACACCGGCGGTCTGAAATCCGAGGGCGCCGGTATTGAGCAGTGTCTGATTGGCGCGCGAGTTGTGGTCGATCTGATAGGAGACGTTATAGAACGCCTTGTTCAACTTGATGGGCCCCGAGGCGAGCCCGCCGAGTGAAATGCTGGTGAACTCGGTGCCGAGGGCCTGCGCGGCGCGATCGGTCCACTGCGTTTGCGGGGTGTTGGTAACCAGACTCATGCCGCGATTGCGGAAGTTGGAGCCAGAGCCCGAGCGCAGATTGAGATTGCCGCCGCTGAAGCCGCCCCGTGATGGGTCGAAGGGCGAGGTGGTCAGCGACGACGAGACGGCGGCATCACGCGGGAGGCCATTGGCGCCGAAGGTCAGCCCGTTGAGCGTCGTGGTATTGGCGTCGGCACCGAGACCAAGCACGCCAAACCCGTCAGGCCCACCATCGAGGCCGGGGATGAGCGTCACGCCCGGCAAGGATGCCGCCATGGCCGCGAGATTGCCCTGCAATTCCGGCGGCACCGTATTGGTTGGCACTTGCCGCTCGGTTCCGCTGACGTCGGGCGTGGTGCTGTTGTACCGGCCCACGCGCTGTTGTACGGGCGCGGTGGTCACCACGGTATCGAGCTGCATCGGCGCGAGACGCGTGTCGGCGATCAGCACATCCTGATCCACCGTTCGCTTGATCTCGAACTGGCGAAAGCCGTACCCCACCAGCGCGTAGCCCATCATGTAGTCGCCCTGCCCGCCGGGAAAGGCAATCTGAAAACTGCCTCGACTATCGGTGCGCGTCGTGCGCGTGACATTACCGGGAATGGAGGTGGCGGTCACACGGACGTTGCCCAGTGGCACCCCCTCGGCACTGGTGACTTTCCCGCGAATGACATCAACCTGGGCGGCAAGCGTGCGCGGAAGACCAACGGTCATCATCGCGAGCACACAGAGCATGGAAATCAGGCGCATGGACGGTCTGCAAGCTCCCGGGGGGCGGAGGGAAACTCAGGAAGGCACAGCATTCGACACCGCGACAACCGCAATCGTTGGTCACCACGCAGGGACAATGCCCGGGTGATCCAGAACACTACCGCACACGATGAATCAAACGGGTCCAATACCGCCAGCCCTCTGGAAGGTTCCCGGCGTCCCAATGGATCGGGACCGAACGCTTGCGCAGAGGGCACACGCGCGGCGAGCTTGGCGCATGAGTTCGCCCATTCGCCATGCGTGACCGATCGGCTGCCATCGATTTCGGTGCCAGCAATACCGACGTCGTCGTTGACGACGGCGATACCCTTCGGCGCTGGAATCTGCCCAGCCAGGGACAGCCTGATGAAGCGCGGGTCCGTGAGGTGCTGGCGGCGGGCGCGCTCACGCCGTCGGACGTGGCGTGGATTGCGGTCACGGGTGGCAACCGGGAACGATTGCCGGCGCTCATCGACCAGCGACCGCTGTACAAGATCGACGAAGTCCGGGCGATCGGTCGAGGCGGGCTGGCACTCGCCCGCGTGGATCGCGGTCTCGTCACGAGTGCCGGGTCGGGCACCGCCGTCGTCTCCGCCGATCCGGAAGGCGCACGCCACATCACCGGAAGCGGCGTTGGTGGCGGGACGCTGGTCGGCCTCGGTCGCATGCTGCTGGGCATCACCGATCCGCACGAACTCGACCGGCTCGCGCGCGCGGGAAGCCCGACGGGGCTCAACCTCACCATTCGAGAGATTCTCGGTGGGGCCATCGGCACGCTGCCGCCCGATACCACGGCTGTGAACTTCGGTCGGGTGGCTCGGCATCCGGTGGATGCCACACCCGCGGACACGGCGGCGGCGCTGGTGAACATGGTCGGGCAGGTGATCGCCATCATCGCCGTCAATGCGGCGCGCGCCACGCAGCAGGAGCATATCATCATTGTCGGACACCTGTCCGATCTGCCCAGTGTGCGTGAGACGTTCGCGCTGGTCGGACAGTTCTATGGGGCGATGTTGCAGGTGCCGGAGTTCGGCGGGTATGCAACGGCCACGGGCGCGCTGCTGGAAGCGCGGGGTCTGCACGCGGGGTAAATGAAGGACCTCTGCGGTGTGAATGCGCCGCGCAGGCAGTGATGGACAACGATCTGCGTGGGGTGTGACATGAAACCGAATTCAGGCACACGCGGTGCGCTGCTGCTCGCGCTGTTGAGCGCGGCGGTGGGGTGCGGTTCGCGCGCCGCTGCGCCGACGCCGATTCTGCGACGAGGTCAGGAAGTTCGCCCACTGCGGGTGTCGGCGGACGTGGTGAGCTGGCGTCCGGAAATAGCGCCGGTGGATAGCGGCGGAGAGTGCAGCGCGGCACCGCTCCCGGGAATGGGAGTTCGAGCACTATTGGTGCAGTTCCCCGCGCGCGCGACCGCGCGGGCCAGTCTGATCGTGACGCTGGATTCGACGAACACGCCCATTCGCTTCACCGACTCGCGCGGCGTGTTGCGCACGCCTGGTTTTGCGCTGGCAAAAACGGAAGCGGAGCGGGACAGCGTGCTGCGCGAGGCACGTCGCCTCGTGCGTCGCACCACGATCTCGTATGATTTTGCCACCGGTACGGCCATGGCGATCAATCTCGACGGCGGACGTCCGGATCAGGCGGTGTCCGGCGCGATCACCCTATTCGACACGCTGCCGGCGATGGGCGCGCCGCGTAGACGGATGCAGCGGGCGCTCGCGATCTGCGAGAAGGCAGGAGTACGGTAGAGGAGGGACGGAGGCTGACTGCACAGTTGTCAGTGATCGGTGGTCAGGCAACCGCTGAGTCGTGGGTTGTCAGTTCCAGTATTGGGTGGTCAGTGAACACTGAGTACTGGACACTGAGACTGACGACCCACGACTCAGCGGTTGTCTGATAACTGACCACCGACAACTGGTCCGTCGACAACTGGTCCGTTCGCTATCTCTTCTCCGCACAAAGGTGCGCGATCGCCACATCCGCCAGCGACCCCTTGAGTGCAGGCCCGTAGCCCGGTTTGCCGGGCTTGTCGTGCCGTGCCTCCTTGGTGCCTTTCTCGTCGAAATAGAACCACCGTTCTTTCGTCGCCGTCGTCTTGTTGGCGCAGTCGATCATGGCAATTGAGCGCATGCTGACCATATCGCCTTGCGCTGTTTTGATCGTCGGCTGGAGGCCGACGCGCAGCGTCGCGGTGATGATGCCGCCGGCGCGCGTCACCGATTTCGTTTCGAGGTAGACCGGCGTGCCGGCCGATGTGGCGCCGATGGCGGTCAGACCTTTGGCCGGCGGTTTGGCGGGCGGTTTGGCCACCGACGTCGCCTGTGCGCCCAGGGTGCCGGTATGGACGCACAGCGCGACGCTCACGAGCCCCGCGCTGGCGGCATGTCTCCGGAGTCGATCACGCATCGTAGTCACTTGAGTTTCCCCGCGAGTTCGTCGTACACGCGCCGGACCGCGATCGGCCCTTGCTGATCGGCGATGAACCATCCGGCGTACGGTCCCCACTGTGCCTGCTTGATGGCGTCATCAACCGACAGACCGCGCGCGTGCAGCCGCGTCACCTCCGCGATGACGGCGCGCAGTGCCTGACCGAACGCCACCAGCTCTTCACGTGACGCGGCGGGCGATTCGATGAAGCCGTGTCCCGGAATGTACTGCGTGACATCCATCGCCAGCGCGCGATCCACCGTGCGCACCCAGTCACTGGGGTACGCAGACCGCATGGCGGGGAAGACCCGATTGAGATAGGCCTCGCTCATGAACAGAATACGCGTCGAGGGAAGGTAGACCATCAGATCGCCGCCCGTGTGCGCGCGCCCGAGAAAACGCACGTCGACTTTCATCGTCCCGACATCGATGATCTCGCGGTCCTCACGCATAGCGACGGCTGGCACGACCACTCGGCGTGTCGCCGGTGCCGCGGCCGAATCGCGTTTGAGTTGTGCGAGTGAGGTGGAATGCACGACGTACGTGATCCCGGCGGGCAGCACACTATTGCCGGCGGTGTGATCGCCATGATCGGAGCCCACCACGTACCACTTGATCGGCAGTGGTGTGATGCTCTTGATCTTGTCCACCATCGTCTGCGTGGCGGCCGGGCTCCCTTGTCCATCGGCGACGAGTACTCCGGTCTTTCCGACAACCACCAGACTGACGGTGGTAAAGCCAGGCTGCCGAATCTCCTCGTAGCCGTAGACGTTTGGCGCGAGCGGGACGAGTCTCGGGAACGCCGACAGTGCGAGCCCCCGCTGCAACGGATCCGCGGTGCGTTTGGGGAACACGCGGCGAATGTTCTGAATGGCCACCGGCGGCGTCAGATTCTGCTCGGTGTGCGGAGCGCGCTGAATCGCACGCACCACGTCCATGCCTGCGGTGACGCGACCAAACGCCGCGAAACCCTGCAAGTCGAGATTGCGATGTCCGCCCTCGTCGAGTGAGGGCTGAGCGCCGATGGTCAGGAAGAAACTGGAGGTGGCCGAATTGGGGCCGCCGCGTGCCATGGAGATCGTGCCGTCGACATGGCGGAGGCCGGTCGTGCCGGTTTTCTCGAGCGCAATGGGCGGAAAACTCGAGTCAGGGCGCATGGTGCGAGTGCTCCCCTGAATCACCTCAATGCGCACGGAGTCACGCGGCTGATTGTCCGGCGTGACGGTGCGATGAAAGCGGCCGCCTGCAAAGAAGCCGCCATCGACGTAGCGCAGAAAATTGGTCACGGTGTTCGGCGCGCGCGCACTGTCCAATGCGACGGCGATGTCGCCACGGGCGGTGGCGATCACAATCGGGACGATACCTGGACGCGGTGTGGGCGCCGTCGCCGGCGCGCTTCCTCCGCGACAACCCGCAACCAGCAGCACCATCACCAGCACGCGCCACGAATTGGAGCGGGTTCTCGGCATATCGTGTCCCGATGGTCAGAAGGAAATCGTGCGAAGCCCCGTGTCCCAGGGCCGACGCGCGAATATCGCGTGTCGGCACCAGCGAGGCCAGCAAAAAAATGAGGTCGTTCGACCCATTCGCGGCCCCTGGCATCCGGGCAGGTTGGATGCAGTTGCTTCACCGGTCCACTGCGCGGTCGCGAATGCGCGTCATCAGCCGACGCGACAACTCCGCCGACGTGCAGCAGGCCGTCACACTCCACCACGATTCCGTCGAGGATGACTGATATGCGCTCTCTGATCGCTACGCCTGCACCGATTTCCCGTCGCGCCGCCCTGCTCTTGGCGGTCGCCGCCACCGGCGTGCTCGCCGTTGCGTGTAACGACGACAGCACGGCCCCCAACAACGCACGCATCGCCTACGGCGCCTCACAGGTGCTGGGCAACGGCACGGCGCGTACGTACGTCTCGCTGAACGCGGCGGGCCAGCCGGTCTCCATCGGCGTGGCGCTGTCGGAAGCGGCGTTGAACAATCTGCCGATGACGCCCAACGCCCCGAGTCCGTCGGCGGTGATGCTGCAACTCG